>JBDSLQ010000095.1:0-2978 GCA_039916285.1 Caldimonas sp. | reverse complement strand
CTCGTCGAGCATCTCCGACGGCGCCGCCGCGCTGGTGCTGATGCGCGAGTCGACCGCCAGCCGGCTCGGCTCGAAGCCGATCGCCCGGATCGTCGCCCACTCGGTGCATGCCCAGGCGCCGAACTGGTTTACCACCGCGCCGGTCGGTGCCATCGAGAAGGTGCTGAAGAAGGCCGCCTGGAAGGCGAGCGACGTCGACCTGTGGGAAGTGAACGAGGCCTTCGCCGCGGTGACGATGGCGGCGATGACCGAATTCAAGCTGGCGCACGAGATCGTCAACGTCCACGGCGGCGCGGTCGCGCTCGGTCACCCGATCGGCGCCAGCGGCGCGCGCATCGTCGTCACCCTGCTCGGCGCGCTGCGCAAGGCCGGCAAGAAGAAGGGCATCGCCGCGCTCTGCATCGGCGGCGGCGAGGCGACGGCGATGGCGATCGAGCTGTTCTAGACGGCGAACGACCCGATGCTGGGCACGCACTCGCTGGCCTTGTTCGCGACCACGGTCTTCGTCGTCAACGCCGCGCCGGGCGTCGACATGATGCTCACCCTGACGCGCACGCTCCGCTACGGCGTGCGCGGCGGGATGGCGGCGGCCGGCGGCGTCATGGCCGGCTGCCTCGTCCACGCCCTGGCCGCGGCTCTCGGCCTGGCGGCGTTGATCGCCGCCTCGGCAGCGGCGTTCACGGTGTTGAAGTGGGTCGGCGCTGCCTACCTGCTCTGGCTGGCGTTCGGCATGGCGCGCAGCGCGCTCGCCGGCGAAAGGGCGGCGGCGATGCCGCAGCTGGCCGAGAACCCGGGCCTGGCGGCGCTGTTTCGCCAGGGCGTGCTGACCAACGTGCTCAATCCGAAGATCGCGCTCTTCTTCCTGGCGCTGCTGCCGCAGTTCATCGATGCCGACGCGCCGCACAAGACGCTTGCCTTCCTGTTCCTCGGCGCCTGGTTCATCGTCCAGGGCGGGCTGTTCCTGTTCGCCTTCGTGCTGCTGGTCGCGCCGCTGCGCCGCTGGCAGGCGGGCAGCTCGTGCAAGCGCGGCCTGAACGCCGCCGGCGCCGGCCTTTTCGCCTGGCTGGCGGCGCGGTTGGCGTTCACGGAGCGGGCGTGAGCGCAGCCGACCCCGGAGCCGATGCCGAAGCGGGCAGCGCGAAAGGACCCATGAGCGAACTCGAGATGCCGGCCACGGTCGGCGAGACCTTCACACAGCGCACCCGCTTCAACGACGACGAGATCCGCGCCTTCGCGACGACGGTTCACGACCACAACCCGCTGCACCACGACCTGGCGGCAGCGAAGGCGCAGGGCTACCGGGCGATCATCGCCTCGGGCACGCAGCTCGGCAGCGTCTTCATGGCGATGACCGCGACCCATTTCGCCAGGCCCGGCGCCAATGGCCGGCCGCGCTCGGGCGTCGGCATGGGCTTCGAGATCCGCTTTCGCGCGCCGGTCTATGGCGAGGAAGACATCGATCTGCGCTGGACCGTCGCGAGCATCGAGCGCAAGGACAAGCTGAACGGCTGGATCACCCGGCTCGAGGGCGAGGCAAAGAGCGGCGAGACGCTGCTGATGACGGGCGTCGGCACGCTCCTGCTCCGCTCGCCCAAGCCGGGCTGGCCCGCGCCATGATCCTCGACGACGACCACCGCGCCGTCCAGGACGCGGTCCGCGCCTATGTCCAGGCGGAGATCGCGCCGCACGCGGCGCGCTGGGATCGCGAGGCGCATTTCCCGAAGGCCGCGCTGCACGGTCTCGCTGCGCTCGGCTGCTACGGCGTTGCCGTTCCGGTCGAGTACGACGGCGCCGGGCTCGACTACCTCGCGCTCGCGGTCATCCTCGAGGAGATCGCCGCCGGCGACGGCGCCACCTCCACCATCGTCAGCGTCAACAACTGCCCGGTCTGCTCGATCCTCATGGCCTGGGCAGACGAGGCCCAGAAGGAGAAGTGGCTGAAGCCGCTGGCGCGCGGCCAGATGCTCGGCGCGTTCTGCCTGACCGAGCCGCATGTCGGCTCGCAGGCGGATGGCCTCAAGACCACCGCGCGACGCGACGCAGACTCGTACGTGATCGACGGCGTCAAGCAGTTCATCACCAGCGGCAAGAACGGCGACGTCGCGATCGTCATGGCGGTGACCGACAAGGCGGCCGGCAAGAAGGGTATCAGCGCCTTCGTCGTCCCGACCTCGACCCCCGGCTACGCGGTGGCGCGGCTCGAGGCCAAGCTCGGCCAGCACGCCAGCGATACGGCCCAGATCGTCTTCGAGAACTGCCGCGTGCCCGCAGCCAACCGGCTCGGCGAGGAAGGGCAGGGGTTGAAGATCGCGCTTTCGGGCCTCGAGGGCGGGCGCATCGGCATCGGCGCCCAGGCGATCGGCATGGCGCGCGCGGCGTTCGACGCGGCATTGCGCTACGCCAAGGAACGCGTCGCCTTCGGCCAGCCGATCTTCGCGCACCAGGCGGTGCAGTTCCGCCTCGCCGACATGGCCACGCAGATCGAGGCCGCGCGTCAGCTCGTCCACCACGCCGCCAGCCTCAAGGACTCGGGGTTGCCCTGCCTCAAGGAAGCGGCGATGGGCAAGCTGTTCGCGAGCGAGATGGCCGAGCGCGTCTGCAGCGACGCCATCCAGATCCATGGCGGCTACGGCTACGTGAGCGACTTCCCGGTCGAGCGCATCTGGCGCGACGCGCGCGTCTGCCAGATCTACGAAGGTACGAGCGACGTGCAGAAGATCCTCATCGGCCGGGCGCTCGCCTGAGTCGGCGTCAAGGGGTCGGTGTCTTCTCCGTCGCCCATGCGTCTCGCGCAACGAGCCACGCGCCGCTGGCGTCGCGACGGTAGATGTTGAGGCCGTTGCCGGTGTCGGTCACCACCGGCGTTCCGGCCGCTGGGCCGTCGGCGCGAGGCGTGTCGACCGACTTGTAGCGGTAGCGTTCGTAGGCCCATTCGTCGTCGACGACGAATTCGAGCGACTCCTTTTCCCACACGGTCC
>JBDSLQ010000094.1:0-9652 GCA_039916285.1 Caldimonas sp. | reverse complement strand
GGCCGTCGCGCCAGGCGCCGCGCACTGCGCCGCCGTTCGAGCCCCGCGCACTGGCGCCGGACGCCGACGGTCCCGGCGCCAATCCGCCGGCCGACCTGGCGAGGATTGCCGACGCCGAGCCGCGGCTTGAGGCGATCCGCTCCGGCGGTCCCAACAAGCCATACCAGGCGCTCGGCCGCTCCTTCGTCCCGGCGACGCGCGACGTGCCCGTCAGCGAGCGCGGCCTGGCGTCGTGGTACGGACGCAAGTTCCATGGTCGCAGGACGGCGAGTGGCGAGGTCTACGACATGTACGCGATGACGGTCGCGCACCCGACCTTGCCGATCCCGAGCTACGCGCGCATCCGCAATCCGGCCAACGGCCGAGAGATCGTGGTGCGGGTCAACGACCGCGGCCCCTTCGTCGCCGGCCGGATCGTCGACCTCAGCTACGCCGCCGCCTACAAGCTCGACCTGTTGCGCGCTGTCGCGCCGGTCGAGCTCGAGCGGATCACCTTCGAAGACATCCGCACCGGCGCCTGGCGCGGCGGCGCGGTTCACGTTGCCGGTGCGACGGCGGCTGCGGCGGCAGAGGCGCTGGCAGCGCCGCCGGTAGCGCCGCCCGGTGTTCGTGCCGTCGAGGTGCCGGCGCAGGACGTGGCGTTCGCTGCGGCAACGCAAGACACGGCGACAGCGCCTGTCGCCGCGGCAGCGCCGACGGCGATGACGCCGCCGCCGATGCCGGCACCGCTGGCGGACACGAGACCGCGCGCCGGCCGCGCGCCCGCGGAAGCGGCACGCGGCTTCTGGGTCCAGCTCGGCGCGTTCCGCGAGCGCGACGGCGCCGAGACCTTCCGCCGCCGGGTCGGCGCCGACGGCGAGTCGTCGTGGCTCGAGCCGCTACTCGCGATCTTCGGCGACGCGTCGCTGTACCGCGTCCAGGCCGGCCCGTATGCGAACCGCGACGACGCCGACGCGGCGGCGCGTCGCGTGCGTACCGCGCTCGGTGTCGTGCCCGTCGTCGTCGAAAAACGATGAGCAGTCGCGTGCGGCCGAGGGTGCACGGTTGAGCTCTCTCAGCGCGCCGCGCCAGACGATCCTTTTCGCCGGCCACATGGTCGACGCGCCGGACCGTCCGGTGCCGCGCTTTCCGGCGGCGCTCGTGGGCGCAGCGGCGCGCCGGATCGAGGCCGCGCTCGACGAGATCGGCGCGGGTCGGGAAGATCTCGCCTTGACGCAAGGCGCCGCCGGCGGCGACCTGCTGTTCGCCTCCGCGTGTCTCGACCGCGGCGTGCCGCTCAGGCTGTTGCTGCCGCTCGCGCAGAGCGAGTTCGTCGCCGCGTCGCTGCTGCCGGTGGTCGACGGAGCGGCGTGGCACGCGCGCTTTCGCGCCGTCGTCGATCGCCTCGACGAGGCGCCGCGCGAGGCGCCGCTCGAGCTCGGCGCGCTGCCTGCAGGCGCCGACCCTTTCGTTCGCGCCAACCTCGGGCTGCTCGAAAGCGCCCTCGCTTTCGGTGCCGAGCGGCTGCGCTGCATCTGCCTGTGGGACGGCAGCGGCGGCGACGGCCCGGGCGGCACGCGCCATCTCGTCGACGCCGTCCGCGCCGCCGGCGGTCTCGTCATGCATATCGACACGAAGTTGCTCTAGCCGCATCATTCAGACAAGGAGAACACGACATGGCAAAGACCGAGGCGAAGGCGAAGGGCAACACCAAGGGCATGGCACGGGGCTTGTCGCTCCACATCGGCCTGAACAGCGTCAGCGGCGCGGCCTACGGCGGCTGGGACGGCCCGCTCGCCGCCTGCGAGTTCGATGCCGACGACATGACGGCGCTCGCCAAGCGGCAGGGCTTCAAGCCGACGACGCTGATGACCCGGAAGGCGACGCGCGCCGCCGTGCTCGCGCAGATGCGGGCGGCGGCGAAGGCGCTCGGCAGCGGCGATCTCTTCTTCCTGAGCTATTCAGGGCACGGCGGTCAGGTTCCCGATGTCACCGGCGAGGAAGATGACAAGAAGGACGAGACCTGGTGCCTGTACGACGGCCAGCTGATCGACGACGAGCTGTACTTCGAGCTGAGCCGGTTCGGCTCGGGCGTTCGCATCGTCGTCCTTTCCGACAGCTGCCACAGCGGCACGGTCACGCGCGACGCGAGGATGCCGCTGGCGACGATCCCGAGCCAGCGGCCCAAGCTGATGCCGGAAGCCGTGGCCATGCGCACCTACCGCGACCACCAGGCCTTCTACGACAAGCTGCAGAAGGACGTCGCCGCGGCAGCCGGCAAGCCCGTGGTCGACCCCGACACCGCCATCGCGCAGGTGGCGGTGAGCGGGCGCCTCTCTGGAATCGTCAACAAGTTCAAGCCGGTGGTGATCCTCATTTCGGGCTGCCAGGACAACCAGACCTCGATGGACGGCGAGCACAACGGCGCCTTCACCGAGCAGCTGCTCAAGGTCTGGAACCAGGGCGGCTTCCAGGGCAACTACGCCAACCTGCACGCGCGCATCAAGGCGCGCATGGCGCCCACGCAGTCACCCAACCTCTTCACGCTCGGCGCGGCGGGCGAGTTCCTGGCGCAAAAACCGTTCACCGTCTGATGCGCCGGCGCGAGCGCTCCGGTCGCGCCGGCAGGCCCCGTTGAGCGAGAAGCCCATGGCCAGCGGCAGCGACGACATCACCTTCATCGTCCCCGGCCAGGCGCAGCCGGCGCCGCCGGCGCGCTCGGCCGCGGGCGGGCGAGTCAAGGCATCGGTGCGGGTCGGCACCGAGCGCGGCAGCGGCGATCCGGTTCGCGTCACCGCGCGGCCGGGCGACGACGTCGTCGTCCTGAGCGTCGCCAACGGCCCGACGCTCGTCCTTCATCCCGCCGATGCGCGCGACCTGATGCTCGCGCAGAGCGCGGCGATGACGGAGCCCCCACAGTCGCGTAGCTCCTTGCCCGCCAAGGGGGCGCGGCCGGGCTTGGGGCGGCCCGGCGCCCGGCCGACGCGCGACATCGGCTCGACAGTGACCGAGGTCGTCGTTCCCGGCCAGCTCGGCTGGCCCGGCCTCGAGGCCGAAGCGACGCGCGGCAGCACACGCGGCTGGATGGGGCAGGCGGTCCTCGCGGGCTTCCAGGTTCTGACCGGCCTCGCCAAGGACCCGGCCGCCAAGCTCGCCGCCGCCGCGCTCACGAAACGGGTCGACGCCAGGGTCGCCGCCGGCGTCTACCGGCTTTCGGCGAATGCGCTCGAGCCGCTCAAGGGCAGCGGCCGCAAGCTCGACAGCGTTCCCGCGGCCGCCGCCGGCGGGCCGCTGCTGGTTTTCGTCCATGGCACTTTTTCAGACACCGCCGGCACTTTTTCCAAGCTCTGGACGTTGCACAACGCCACCGTTCGCCAGCTGTTCGCGAGCTACCACGATCGCGTCTACGGGCTCGACCATCCAACCCTCGGCGTCAGCCCGATCGCCAATGCGCTGACACTCGTTCGCGCGCTGCCGGCGGGCGCGCGCGTCCACCTCGTCACCCACTCGCGCGGCGGCCTCGTCGCCGAAGCGCTGGCGCGAGCCTGCGGCGGCGGCAACCTCGGCAAGGATGTCCTCGCCCTCTTCGCCGGCCAAGCCTATGCCGAGCATCGCAGCGATCAGCGCGCGCTCGTGAAGGAAGCGCAGGCCAAGGGCATCCGCTGCGAGCGCGTCGTCCGCGTCGCCTGCCCGGCGCGCGGCACGCTGCTCGCGTCGAAGCGTCTCGACGCCTATCTGTCGATCCTCAACTGGTGCCTCGAGCTGGCGAGCATTCCGGTCGTCCCGGAAGTCGTCGACTTCCTGCACGAGGTCGCGCGTCGGCGCGCCGAGCCCGCCGAGCTGCCCGGCCTCGAGGCGATGACGCCGCAAAGTCCTGTCGTCGCCTGGCTCAATGGCGCCGCCGACACCATCCCGGGCGAGCTGCGCGTCATCGCCGGCGACATCGAGGGCGATTCGATCGGCTCGTGGGTGAAGACGCTGCTCTCCGACGCCTTCTACTGGACCGACAACGACCTGGTCGTGCAGACGCGCTCGATGTACGGCGGCGCCCCGCGGGCGAAGGTGGCCGACGGCAGCGGCGCCCGCTTCCTGCTCGACAAGGGCGGCAAGGTCTCGCACTTCAACTACTTCAGCAACGACCGCACGGTGCAGGCGATCACCAGTGCGTTGCTCGACGACGCGCCGGCGGATTTCGGCGCGATCGGCCCGCTGTCGTGGGCCGGCGAGGACGCGAGCGGAACGCGGGCGGCGCTCGCCGTCGCACGCTCGCGCGGCGCGACCGCGGGCGAGGCGGGGGGCTCGGCCGATCGTCCGGCGGTCTTCGTCATCCCCGGCATCCTCGGCTCGAACCTGAAGAAGGGCGGCAAGCGCATCTGGCTGGGGTTTCGTTTCGTCAACGGCCTGAAGCAGCTCGCCTGGGATCCGGCGACGGCGGCGAGCGTCGAGCCCGACGGCCCGATCAGCGGCGTCTACGGCGAGCTGATCGAGCGCTTGGCCGACAGCCACGAGGTGATCCCGTTCGCCTATGACTGGCGCCGTCCGGTCGAAGACGAGGCGCGCCGCCTCGGCGCGGCGGTCGAGGCTGCGTTGACCGTGCGCGCCAACAGCCAGCAGCCGGTTCGCATCCTCGCCCACTCGATGGGCGGCCTGGTCGCGCGGACGATGGCGCTCGAAAAGCCCAAGACCTGGCAGCGCATGATGGCGCGAGACGGCGCGCGCTTCGTCATGCTCGGCACGCCGAACGGCGGCTCGTGGTCGCCGATGCAGACGCTCTCCGGCGACGACACCTTCGGCAATTCGCTCGTCGCGTTCGGCTCGCTGTTCGACAACGGCGGCGCTCGCGAGCTGATGGCCGGCATGCCGGGCTTCCTGCAGCTGCAGGCGGGCCTGCTCGATCCGGCGCTGCGACTCGATCGCTCCGAGACCTGGCAGAAGCTCGCCGACGACGACCTGGCGCGTCTGCTCGAGAAAAGCATCTGGCACGACGGCGCGGCGCAAGGTGCGATCTACCGGTGGGGCGCGCCGCCGCAACGCGTGCTCGACCAATCGGTGGCGCTGCGCCGCCGTCTCGATGCGCAGGCCGCGACGCAGCCCGACGCGGCCAAGACCCTGCTCGTCATCGGCCACGCGCCGTTCACGCCGGGCGGCATCGTCTTCGGCGACAGCGGTCTCGAGTACACCGACGCGATCGGCGGCGGCGACGGCCGCGTGCCGCTGGCGAGCGCGCTCCTGCCCGGCGTTCGCACCTGGAAGCTCGACGCCTCGCACGGCGACCTGCCCAAGGTCGCCAAGGCGTTCCCGGCCTACCTCGAGCTGCTGGCGCGCGGCGAGACGACGCTGCTCGACGTCTTCGACCCGGCGACGGTCGGCGTTCGCGGTGCCGGCGACGCGGCTGTCGCACGCTCGCCCGCCGACGCGGCGGCGAGCGTCGCGCGCAGCCGCCCGTCGCGCGGCCGCCAGCCGTCGCAGCCGCCGTCGACGCCGGCCGACGTGCTCGGCGTCGAGTCGCGGTCGGCGGGCGAGGGCGGCGCGCGCGCCGGCGCGGCGAGCCGCGCCCTTCACGTCTCGGTGCTCAACGCCGACCTCAAGTTCGTCCACCAGCCGCTCGTCGTGGGCCACTACCGATCGGTCGCGCTGACCGGCACCGAAGGCGTCGTCGACCGCCTCGTCGGCCGCGCCATGAGCCGATCGCTCGCGGCCGGCGTCTACCCCGACCGCGTCGGCTCGCACCAGATCTTCGGCAACGTTCGCAAGGATCCGGACAATGTTCTGGCGATGGCGCGCCCGCTCGCCGTTGTCGTCGCCGGTCTCGGCGAGGAGGGCAAGCTCCGCGCGGTCGACCTCGTCTACACCGTCCGCCAGGCGGTGATCGAGTATGCGCAGCGGCTCGCCGAGAGCGAGAGCGCGCCGGCCGAGTTCGAGCTGGCGGCGACGCTGATCGGCAGCGGCGGCACCGGCATCAGCGCCGGCAGCTCCGCGCAGATGGTCGCGCAGGGCACGTGGGAGGCGAACCAGAAACTTCACGACAGCGGCTGGCCGCAGGTCGGGCGCCTGATCCTGGTCGAGTTCTACCTCGACCGCGCCAGCGATGCCTGGCGCGCGCTGCAGGTCCAGGCGACGGCGACGCCGAACCAGCTCAAGGTGGTCGGCTTCGTGCAGTCCGGCGCGGGCGCGCTGCGCCGCTCCCTCGATTCGAGCTACCGCGGCGCCGCCTACGACTTCATCAGCGCCTCGACAGGAACGCCGGTCAACGGCGCGCCGACGATCACCTACACGCTCGATACCAAGCGCGCGCGCACCGAGGTGCGGGCCCAGCAGACGCAGGCGAGCCTGGTCAAGGAGCTCGTCGCCAAGGCGTCGAACGACGCCAACCGCGACGCCCAGATCGGCCACACCCTGTTCGATCTGCTCGTGCCGGTCGAGATGGAGCCGTTCCTCGGCGGCACCAGCGAGATGGTGATCGAGCTCGACAGCGGCACCGCGGCGCTGCCGTGGGAAGTGCTCGACACGTCTTCGGCCGAGGTGACGGGAAGCGACCCGCGGCCGTGGGCGATCCGCAGCAAGCTGCTCAGAAAGCTGCGCACCAGCGACTTTCGCACCCAGCCCGCCGACGCCGACGCCGACGGCAGCATCCTCGTCATCGGCGAGCCGATGCTCGACGAAGGGATCTACCCGCCGCTGCCGGGCGCACGTGCCGAGGCGGTCGCGGTGGCGGCGCGCCTCACCGGCGGCCCGGGGGGCGTCGACGCGGCCCGGGTTCGCGCGCTGACCAGCGGCAACGACGACGCGCGCAACATCATCAACGCGCTCTTCGAGCTGCCATACCGCATCGTCCACGTCGCCGGCCACGGCGCGCCGGGGGCGGACGGCGGCGTCGTCCTGTCGGGTGGGACGTACCTCGGCGCGGCCGAGGTCAAGGCGATGCGCACGGTGCCCGAGCTGGTCTTCCTCAACTGCTGCCACCTCGCGGCGCGCGACGCCAAGTCGGTGCTCGCGCCCTACGACCGCGCCCAGTTTGCCGCGACCATCGCCGAGGCGTTGATCGAGATCGGCGTTCGCTGCGTCATCGCCGCCGGCTGGGCGGTCGAGGACAAGCCGGCCGAGATCTTCGCGACCTCTTTCTACGACGCCCTCCTCGGCGGCGGCCGCTTCATCGACGCCGTCGCCGCCGCGCGCACTGCCGCATGGCGCTCGGGCGCCGGCGGCAACACTTGGTCGGCGTACCAGTGCTACGGCGATCCGGGCTGGACCTGGCAGCGCAACGTCGGCGACGCGCAGCGCGCCTCGGCCACGCCGAGCGACGAGTTCGCCGGCGTGTCGTCGCCACCGGCGCTGACGCTCGCGCTCGAGACGATCGCGATCCGCCTGCGCTTCGGCGGCGACGACCCGAAGCGCCGCAAGAGCGTGGAGCAGGCGCAGCGCGACAAGATCCGTTTCCTCGAGGAGAAGTTCTCGCCGCTCTGGGGCAGGATGGGCGCCGTCGCCGAAGCGTTCGGCCTCGCCTGGGCCGACGCGCGCGATGCCGACAAGGCGATCGAGTGGTACCGCGCCGCGGTCCAGGCCGAAGACGGCAGCGCCTCGTTCAAGGCCGCGGAAGAGCTCGGCAACCAGCTGGCGCGGCGCGGCGAATCGGGCGCCGACCCGGTGCAGGGCCGGCGCGACGTCGAGGAGGCAATCGCGCGTCTCGGCAAGCTGATCGAGATCCAGCCGACGGCCGAGCGCGAGGCGCTGCTCGGCTCCGCCTACAAGCGGCTCGTGATGATCGAGGGCCGTCAGATAGAGGCGGCGTCCGCGGGCAAGACGCGGCACGGCGCCAGGCGCGGCAAACCGGCCGCGACGACGCAAGCAGCGGCGGTCGCCGATCGCCTCGACGCGTTGCGCGCCATGGCGCGCCACTACGGCAACGCGGAGCGGCTCGCGCGCGAGGCCCAGGCGGACAACCTTTTCTATCCGGCCAAGAACGGCATGAGCGCCGAGCTGCGCCTGGCCTTTCTCGAGCGCCGCCCGGCCGAGTTGGCCGTCGATCGCATGCGCGCGGTGCAGGATTCGCTTGCGCGCGCGTCGAGCGAGCGGCCCGACTTCTGGTCGGTGGTCGGCCAGATCGAGCTGCGCGTCCTCGTCGCCGTCGCTTCGCAGCAGCTGGCGGGCCAATCGGCGACGCTGATCGCCGAGTTCAGCGACCTGAAGGCACGCGTGCCGGCACGGACGATGTGGGACTCGGTGCACTCCGAGGCCCGCTTCACCCTCGAGCCGTATCTCGGCATCGCCAGCGCCGCAGAGCAACGCGCCGCACGCGCCCTGCTCGAAGCACTCGCCGCGATGGCGGCCGGCTAGACTCCGCGCGGCCCATGACGATCGCGCTCTACACCTTCGACACGCCCAACGGCCGCAAGATCAGCGTCGCGCTGGAGGAGATGGGCCTCGCCTACGACGTCCGCGTCGTCGACATCACGCGCGGCGAGCAGCACGAGCCCGACTTCGTGCGGATCAGCCCGAACGCCAAGATCCCGGCCATCGTCGACCCGGACGGGCCGGCCGGCGTGCCGATCAGCGTCTTCGAATCGGGCGCGATCCTGATCTACCTCGGCACCAAAACCGGCCTGTTCTGGCCTCCGGATCCGACCGCGCGTGTCGCCGTTCTCGAGTGGCTGATGTTCCAGATGGGCGGCTTCGGGCCGATTCCCGGGCAGGTCCATCACTTCGCCGCGCTGACCGACGAGAACGAACGGCGCTACGGCCTCGAGCGCTATATGCAAGAGACACGTCGCCTCTACAGCGTGATGGACCGGCGCCTGGCCGGGAACGAATATTTCGCAGGCGCGATCTCGATCGCCGACTTCGCGATCCTCGGCTGGGCGTGGCGACACGAGCGCCATCGAGTCGACCTCGCCGACTACCCTCACGTGCAGCGCTGGTACGCGGCGATGATGGCCCGACCGGCGGTGGCCCGCGGTTTCGCGATCCCCCTGCGGCGCGCGCCAGCCACCTAGACGAATGCAGATCTAGAAAAACGGGTCCATCGGACCCGGCCCCTCCCTCTCGGAGGGAGGGGAGCGAAGCGGGGAGGGAGCAAACCAGTCCGCCGCCCAGGGCGGGCGGCGAGGGCCGCCGTTCAGGCGGCCATCACCGTCCGCCCGTCACCTCGACGATCGAGCCGGTCGTGTAGCTCGAACGCGACGAGAGCAGCCAGACGATCGCCTCGCCGACCTCGGCGCTCGTTCCGGCGCGCTGCATCGGCAGCTGCGACGCGATCTGGCGGACGCGATCGGGGGCGCCTCCCGAGGCGTGGATCTCGGTGTCGATGACGCCGGGCCGGACCGCGTTGACGCGGATGCCCTCGCCGACGAGCTCCTTGGCGAGGCCGATCGTGAAGGTCTCGACGGCGCCCTTGGCGGCCGCATAGTCGACGTACTGGCCGGGGCCGCCGAGCTTGGCGGCCGCCGACGAGACGTTGACGATCGCGCCGCCGGCGTGCGCGCCCGGCGCCGCGCCGGCCGGCTTCGTCGTCATTCGCAGGACCGCTTCGCGCGCGCAATAGAAGCTGCCGAAGACGTTGATCGCGAACATGCGCTGCAGCCGCTCGACAGTCATCCCGTCGACGCGCGCGCCCACGTCGACGACGCCGGCGTTGTTGACCAGGCCGCCGAGCGGCGGCAGCGCGGCATCGATCGCC
>JBDSLQ010000093.1:0-4854 GCA_039916285.1 Caldimonas sp. | reverse complement strand
CGCCGGAGAGCGTCTCGGCGCTGCGGTCGAGGCTCAGGTAATTGAGGCCGACGTCGTTGAGGAACTTGAGGCGCGAGCAGATCTCGCGGATCACCTTGTCGGCGATCTCGGCCTTGGCGCCGGCGAGCGCGAGGGCCTCGAACCAGGCGAGCGCTTCGCGCAAGGTGAAGTGCTCGACCCGGAAGATCGCCTCCTTTTCGCCGCTCGCGACGTCGACCAGAAAGACGTTCCTCGCCTCGACGCGCAGGCGCGTGCCCTGGCAGACAGGGCACGCCTTGGCGCTCTGCAGGCGGACGAGCTCCTCGCGCACCGCCGCCGAATCGGTCTCGCGGAAGCGCCGCTCGAGGTTGGGAAGGATCCCTTCGAAGGGATGGCGGCGCTTGAGGACGCGGTGCTTGCCCTTGGTGCCTTCGGCTTCGTAGACGAACTCGATCTCGACCGAGCCCGAGCCGCGCAGCAGCACCTCGCGCGCTTCGGGCCGCAGCTCGTCGAACGGCGTGTCGAGGTCGAAGCCGTAGTGGCCGGCCACGCTCTCGAGCAGCGAGAAGGTGTACTTGTTGCGCCGGTCCCAGCCCTTGACGGCGCCGCTTGCGACGCTGAGCGAGGGGAACGCGACGACGCGCTCGGCGTCGATCACCGTCGTCACGCCGAGGCCGTCGCAGGTCGGGCAAGCGCCGACCGGCGAGTTGAACGAGAACAGGCGCGGTTCGAGCTCGGGCAGCGAGTAGTCGCAGAGCGGGCAGGCGAACTTGCTCGAGTACAGGTGCTCGGTGTCGACCGCCTGGTCCATCTCGACCGCAAGGGCGCGACCGTCGGCGATCCGCAGCGCCGCCTCGAAGCTCTCGGCGAGGCGCTGGCGCAGGGGCGCCGCCGCGGCGGCGTCGTTGGCCACCGGCACCTTGATGCGATCGATGACGACGTCGATGTCGTGCTTCTCGGCCTTCTTCAGCTTCGGCACGTCGGCGGCGTCGACCGTCTTGCCGTCGACCCGGAATCGTACGTAGCCCTGCGCCTGCATCTGCTCGAACAGCTCGACGAACTCGCCTTTGCGGTCGCGCACGACCGGCGCGAGCACCATCAAGCGGGTTTCGGCGGGCAAGGCCAGGGTGGCGTCGACCATCTGACCGACGCTTTGCGCCTGCAGCGCGAGGCCGTGGTTCGGGCAGTAAGGCGTGCCGGCGCGCGCGAACAGCAGGCGCAGGTAGTCGTGGATCTCGGTGACGGTGCCGACGGTCGAACGCGGGTTGTGCGAGGTCGCCTTCTGCTCGATCGAGATCGCCGGCGACAGGCCCTCGATGATGTCGACGTCGGGCTTGTCCATCAGCTGCAGGAACTGGCGCGCGTACGCAGACAGGCTCTCGACGTAACGGCGCTGGCCCTCGGCGTACAGGGTGTCGAACGCCAGGCTCGACTTGCCCGATCCCGACAGGCCGGTGATGACGACCAGGCGGTTCCTCGGGATGTCGAGATCGATATTCTTGAGGTTGTGCGTGCGCGCGCCGCGGACCCGGATCAGGGCCGTGCCGACCTCGGGCTGCGCCGGTTCACGCCGATCGCGCGGGCGGCTGATCGTGGCGGGAGAAGAAGCGGGCATCGGCGGCGGCAGGCGAACCGAGCATGATAAGGGCGCATGCCGGGCTCGCGCCAGCCGCGTCGCCGGCGCGACTCAAGGTGCGAGGCGTCGTCCGCTGCTGCGCAGTCGCTCGGCAGTGGCTGGATCGAGGACCGCCTGCCAGCGATCGGAGACGGTCCCGGGCGATGCGTCGAGCTCGACGTTCGCACCGTCGATGCGGACGATCGCGGCGACCCGGCCCGCGGCGACGAGGCGAAGCGTCGTCGTGCCTTCGCCCGCAGCGACGCCGGTCGCGACACCGACGGCGAGCGGGCGCCATCGACCGACCGCCGCGCCGTCGAGGTCCGCGAGCCAGGCGCGCCACGCGCCATCGAGAACGACGGTATCGCCGGCGGCCGTCTGCCGCGACCAGCGCTCGGGCTCGGCAGCGATCGCGGCGAGGATGCGTGCCGGCGGCGCGGCCGTCATCGCTGCGCCAGCCGGCGTCGCCGCGCCGGCTCGCGCCGCAGCTGCGGTCTCGGATCGGCCGCGATCGAGCTGCGGTCGAAAGGGCGTCACGGAGTCGGCGTTCCGCGCCGGTGTCGACGACCCGAAAGCGGCCGCCTCCTTTTCGCGCGGCGCGGTGATCGCGCGCTGGCGCTGCACGCGCTCATCGAGCGGCACGGCCGGCGTGTTGTCTCGCGCCGGTGCGGCGAGCGTGGCCGGCGCCGGTGCGGGAGCGCCGAGGCCGCTTTTCGCTGTCACGGCGTCGCTGCTCTCGGCCGGCGCAGGGATCCGGCGTCCGTCGGCGCGCAGCCTGCCGCTGGCCAGCGGCGGCGGCGCCACCGGTTGGGCCACCGCGCTTTCGGGCGCGCGGTGCAGCGCATCGGGAGCGCGCGGTCGATCCGCGTCGGTGTCCTTCTTGGCGGCGTCGGTCGCCGCGCCAAGCGGTGACTTTCGTTCGGCCGATCGCTCGGGACGCGCGTCGAGCGGCGGGAACGGCACCGGCGCTTCGTTCTTCCTCGCCTCCTTCGGCACGGGCTCTTGCGCGAGCGACTCGACGCTGCGCCGCGCTGGCTCCGGCCGTGGCTCGGCGAGCTTGGCGTCCGCCGCCCTGCGCGGGTCGGGGGCCGGCGGCGGCGCCGGGGCCTCGGGCGGTCCAGCCTGCAGAGGCATTGCCGCGGGCGGAGCTGCCGCGGGTGTCGTTGCGGGCGGCGCCGGCGCGACCCGCGGCCTGACAACCTTTTCTTGCTCGCGCGCGAGCGCCGGTGCGCGCGGCATCGTCTCGTCAATCGGCCGGTCCCACCACATGAGGCCGACCAGCGTCGCCGCCATCACGCTGGCGAAGCCGGCGGCTACCGGCGGGCGCGCCAACCAGTTCCAGAAGGCGGCGAGCGGGTTCGCCGGCGTGGCGTGCGTCGCGCTGCGCCGCGCCGCCGGCGTCGCTGCGGCGCGCGCGGCCGCGTGCGCTTTTGCCAGGATCGCTTCGCTGACGCCGCTCGGCGGCAGTGCGTCCGAATCGGGCGCGTGGCGCAGCGCTTCGCGCAGCCATGCGTCGCGTTCGGCGTCGTTCATCGCGATCCTCCACCGCCGACCGGCTCGAGGTAGGCGCCCATGCACGTGCGCAGCTTGCTCATCGCATAGCGCAAACGTGTCTTGGCGGTCTCGAAGCCGACCTCGAGCGCGTGCGCGACCTCGTCGAGCGTCAGGCCGTCGTCGTGATGGAGCAGGAAGGCACTGCGCTGCGGCAACGGCAGCTGCTCGAGGCAGTCGAGCAGCTTCTCGCCGGCGCGACGCCAGAACGCGAGCTCGTCGCCCTGCGGCGCCGCGCCGGCCGGTGCCGGCCAGTGCTGCCAGGCGGCGGCTTCGGGCTGCCACGGCTCGTCGCCGTCACCTTCGAACGCGTCGACCGACACCTCGCGGCCGCTGCGGCGCAGCAGGTCGATGACGCGATGGTGGGCGAGCGTGAAGAGCCAGGTGCGGAACGTCGCGCCCTGCGGCTCCCAGCGCTCGCGCGCGTTGACGACGCGCAGCCACGTGTCCTGGAACACCTCGTCGGTCTGCGCCGAGAGCGGCGCCCCGAGCAGGCGGCGCACGAAGCGGTAGAGGGCGGCCTGGTGGCGCCGGTACAGTTGCTCGAAGGCGGCGGCGTTGCCCGCCGCGTAGGCTTTCATCAGTGCATCGTCGCTCGGATCGGAGGTGGCCATGGCGCGCCGGCAGTCTGCCTCATTCGCCACTGATACGGCCCACGCCAAGGGACGGGGTGAAGACGGGGACTCGGGTCAGCCGTTGCCCAGCACCGCCAGGATCTGGTCGCCGTAGGCGGCGAGCTTCCTCGTGCCGACGCCGCTGATCCCGGCCAGGGCATCGAGCGAATCAGGGCGCAGGTCGGCCATCTCGGCGAGCGTCGCGTCGTGGAAGACGACGTACGCCGGCAGGTTGTGCGCGCGCGCGATCTCGGCACGCCACGCCTTGAGGGCGGCGAAGCGCTCGAGCGCGGCGGCGTCGAGAGGCCGCGGCGGCGGCTTGGCAGCCCCGCGCGCGCCGCGCGTCCTCGACCCCTTGCCGCGCGGCGTCGCTGCGCTGGCCTCGCGCAGCAGCAACGGCACTTCGCCGCGCAGCACTTCGCGCGAGCTCGCGGTGAGCGCGAGCGTCTGGTACTCGCTTTCGGTGCGCAGGTGGCCGAGCGCGATCAGCTGGCGCAGCACCGCGCGCCACTGCACTTCGCTCACCCGGGCGCCGATGTCGAAGGTGCTGAGGCGCTCGTGGCCGAATTGCGCGACCTTCTCGGTCGCCTTGCCGCGCAGCACATCGATGAGGTGCACGACTCCGAAGCTCGGTCCGCCCGCCTGCTGGAAGCGGTACACGCCCGAGAGCGCCATCCGCGACGCCTCGGTCGCGTCCCACGTCGCCGGGGGCGTGCGGCAGTTGTCGCAGGCGTTCTGGAGCGGCCCGCACGGCGCGCTCGCCTCGTCGAAGTAGGCGAGCAGGCGCACGCGCCGGCAATCGTGGGCCTCGGCCAGGGCGAGCAAGGCGTCGAGCTTGCTGCGCTGGTTGCGCTTGAACTCCTCGGCGGCCGGGCTCTCCTCGATCATCCGCCGCTGGTTGACGACGTCGGCGAGGCCGTAGGCCATCCAGGCGTCGGCGGGCAGGCCATCGCGGCCGGCGCGGCCGGTCTCCTGGTAGTAGCCCTCGATGTTCTTCGGCAGGTCGAGGTGGGCGACGAAGCGCACGTCGGGCTTGTCGATGCCCATGCCGAAGGCGATCGTCGCGACCATGACGATGCCGTCCTCGCGAACGAA
>JBDSLQ010000092.1:0-3250 GCA_039916285.1 Caldimonas sp. | reverse complement strand
GGTGCCGTGCCTGTCGTCCCGATGGTAGCCGCCGCCCGCTCGCGTCGCGCCTGATGATCAACTCGGTCACGCTCGAGATCGCCCAGGGCCTCAGCGCAACGGCCACGCCGCAACGATCAGCGGCGTGCCGACGAACAGCACCATCAGCGTCAGCGGCGCGCCGAGCTTCCAGTAGTCGCCGAAGCGGTAGCCGCCCGGCCCCATCACCAGCATGTTGTTCTGATGCCCGATCGGCGTCAGGAAGTCGCAGGCGCAGCCGAGCGCGACGGCCATCAGGAACGGCTCGGGACGCAGGCCCAGGCTCATGGCCACCGCGGCGGCGATGGGACCGAGCACGACCACCGCGGCAGCGTGGTGCAGGAAGGGCGTCAGCAGCATCGAGACGAGCAGGATCAGGCCGATCGTCGCGTAGCCCGGAAGGTAGCTGGCGCCGGCGCTCAGCGCGCCGGCGACGAGGCTGGCGGCGCCGGTGTCCTTGAGCGCCTCGCCGACCGGGATGAGGCAGCCGAGCATGATGATCACCGGCCATTCGATCGCGTGATACGCCTCCTTCAGGCTGACCTGGCGCAGCACGACGGTGAGCACTGCGGCGCCGAAGAATGCGACCTCCACCGTGATCGCGCCCAGCCCCGCGAGCAGCAGCGCCGCGGCGAGCAGGCCGATCGGAACGAGGCCGTTGCGCGCCGCGCCGATCGAGAGCGTGCGATCGGCGAGCGGCAGCAGGCCGAGCCCGGCGACCGACGCGGACAGGTTCTTTTCCCAGCCCTGCACGAGGACGACGTCGCCGACCTCGAAGCGGTGGCTGTGCAGCCGCGCCCGCAGGCGCTCGCGGGCGTGACGCACGGCAAACAGGTTCATGCCGTAGCGATGGCGCAGGCCGAGCGATGCCGGCGTCTCGCCGACGAGCGCCGACTCGGCGGTGACGATGGCCTCGACGACCTGCATCTCCCCGCCCGGCTCTGGCGGCGAGGCGAGATCGTCGGCACCGACGATCTCGAAGCCGGTCGCGGCGACGACCTTCTGCACCGCCGTCGTGTCGCCGATGACGACGAGCACGTCGCCCGGATACAGTCGCCAACCCGCGGCCGGGACGTAGCGATGCCCGCCTTCGCGAATGATCGCGGCGACCGAGACCGTGCCGTCGCCGAGCCCCTCGAACTCGCCGACCGTCGGCTTGGCGAGCTTGCCGTCCTTGACGCGCAGCTCGGTCACGTACGAATCGATCGAGAACGACTCCTCGGCCGTCGCCTGCCCTTCGCGATCGGGCAGCAGGCGCCAGC
Organism: Caldimonas sp.; assembly: GCA_039916285.1. Taxonomy (GTDB): domain Bacteria; phylum Pseudomonadota; class Gammaproteobacteria; order Burkholderiales; family Burkholderiaceae_C; genus Schlegelella_A. The sequence goes on along the minus strand of JBDSLQ010000092.1, from coordinate 1,970 downwards.
CGAAGGCGAGGAAGACGATCGTCAGCGTCGTCAGCGGCAGGCCGACGGCGGCGAAGTCGAACAGGCCGAACGGCGCCTGGCCGAGCTCCTCGCGCACCGTCGAAATCAACAGGTTGGGCGAGGTGCCGATCTTGGTGATCGTCCCGCCGACGAGCGACGCGAACGCCAGCGGCATCAGGTAGATCGATCGCGACCGGCCGCTGCGCTTGGCCGTCTGGATCGCGATCGGGATGAAGATGCCCAGCGTTCCCACGTTCTTGACGAATGCCGACAGGTAGCCGACCGCTGCTGCCAGGATGGCGACCTGCAGCGACGTCGAGCGCACCCGCTTGAGCAGTGAGCCGGCCGCGCGCTCGATCACGCTCGAGGCGGCGATCGCCCGGCTGACGACGAGCACCGACGCGATGATGACGATCACCGGGCTCGCGAAGCCGCGGAACACCTTCTCGCCCGGGATCACGCCGAGCAACGCCGCCGCCAGCAGCACGAGCGCCGCGACGACGTCGTAGCGCAGCCGGCCGCTCATGAAGAGGGCGAGCATGACCCCGACGAGGGCGAACGCTTCGATCTGGTGCAGGGTCATGGGCGCGGAGTATGTCAGCGGTTCCCGGGGATCCGTGGACGCCCGCGGCGCCGGCCGTGGCGCTGTGCGGCAGCTCCTCGGGCCTGCCGATTGCCGTGCGCGACCACTGGCTCTGGAACGGCGTCCGGTCGCGCCCCACAGCGATCAACAGAATCGGAAATCGCCTACAAGACCGCTGAAGGCTGGCACGTATGCTGCATTGCAGCAATCTGATTGGAGCGCCACCATGTCGGTAGACCCGTTGTTCGGCAAGTACAGGCGGTTGAAGAAGGACCTCTCGGCGGCCTACTCGCAGCCGCAGTGGAATGCCGCGCTGGTCGACCGCCTGGCCGAGGAGATCGGCCGGATCGAGCGGGAACTCGCGCTGCACGCGCCGATCGGCATGCCGGCTTCGCCGGTGAAGGAAGAAGGCCGCAGCGCCGAGACCCCGGCCTGAGCCTGCAAGCAGCCCGCCTCCCTCCTGGCGGGATCAAGGCCGCGGTTATCGAACCCGAGTGAGAATCCGGGTCCTATGAGCGAAGACCCGACCTCCGACTCCTCCCCCGGCGAAGCCCAGGCCGCGGTGCCCCTGCCCGACCGCCTCTCGGTCGACCCGCGCAGCCCGCATCACGTGGCCGCGGTGTTCGAGCATGGCGTCGGCATCCGCCTCAACGGCAAGGAACGCTTCGACGTCGAGGAGTACTGCATCAGCGAGGGCTGGGTCAAGGTGCCGGCGGGCAAGACCCTGGACCGCAAGGGCCACCCGCTCCTGATCACGCTCAAGGGCAAGGTCGAAGCGTTCTATCGCTAGCGGCGCCGGCCCAGCCAGCCGAGCCAGTTGCGCGGCTCGCTGCGCGCCGCCGGATGGCTGCGCGAGACCATCAGCGCGCCGGTGAGGTAGAGCGCGTTGAGCAGCCGGCTGGCGCGCTCGACGCTCAGGCCCGGCCAGCCGGCAACATCGCGCAGCGAAGCCGCCTCGGTGCGAAGCCTCGTCACGGCCGAGGACAGCGCGCCGAGCGAGGACGGCATCTCCCTGGTGCCGGTCGACACGAGCCGATAGGCGACCCGGCCGCTGATCTCGGTGAGCAGGGTCGAGCGCGGACCTTGCAGCGCCACCGACCACAGCAAGGCGGCGAGCGGGTGGTAGCGGTCGCTGCGGGCAACGCGCTCGTACATCGCGTCGCCCGGCGGCTTCACCCCCGGCGGCTCGGCGTTGATGACGCGCAGCGTCGACATGCCGGCACCGGCCATCTGCGACGCGTCGCGCGGCGAGTGATAGACGTCTTCGCGCGGGAACACGGTCACCGGCCAGACGTTCGTGCCGTGCTCGAGATAAAGCAGGGCCGCCTCGCGGTTGCGCACGCAGGCGCCGATGACCTCGAGCACGTCGTCGTTGGCCGGGTCCTTG
>JBDSLQ010000091.1:0-11376 GCA_039916285.1 Caldimonas sp. | reverse complement strand
GTGCCGATCGTCGTCTCGCGCAGCGGCATCACGCAGATGGGGCTCGAGCTCGCCGAGCAGCTCGGCCTGGCGCTGTTCGGCCGGGCCACGAATCGCCACTTCATCTGCTACTGCGGCTTCGACCGCTTCGACGCCGAACCGGAGCCGCCGCGGCCCACGTAGGCGGCATCCTCGCGGGTCAGATCAGCGCATCGAACGGCAGCACGTCGACATCCTCGCCGGCAGCGACATCGCCTTGTGCATGGCCGAGAACGACCAGGCCGTTCGCTTCGCTCATGCTGCGCAGGATGCCCGAGCCTTGCGAGCCCGTCGTGCGCACCTGCCAGCCACCGCTGCCGGCGCGGCTGACGATGCCGCGCTGGTACTCGGTGCGGCCGGCGCGCTTCCTGATCGGCGTGACGCTCGCGGCACGGACGACGAGCAGCGGCGCCGCCGTGGCGCCGCTCATCGCCAGCAGCGCGTCGCGGACGAGCGCGTAGAACGTGACCATCACCGCGACCGGATTGCCTGGAAGGCCGAACAGGATCGCCTCGCGCCCGTCGCCGGCGATGCGGCCGATCGCCATCGGCCGCCCCGGGCGCATGGCGATGCGCCAGAACAGGACGTCGCCGAGCTCGGCCATCACCGCCTTGGTGTGATCGGCCTCGCCGACGCTGACGCCGCCCGACGTGATCACCGCGTCGGCGGCGTCGGCGGCAGCGCGGAAGGCGGCGGCGAGCGCCGCCGGGTCGTCGCGGATGACGCCGAGGTCGAGCACCTCGACGCCGAGCCGTTGCAGCATGCCCCACAGGGTGTAGCGATTGCTGTCGTAGACCGCGCCGGCGTCGAGGGCTTCGCCCACCGAGCGCAGCTCGTTGCCGGTCGAAAAGAAAGCGACACGCAGACGCCTGAACACCTCGACCTCGGCGGCGCCGAGCGAGGCGAGCAGGCCGAGGTCGGCCGGGCGGATCACCCGGCCGGCGGCGAGCGCGACTTCGCCGCGCGCCAGGTCTTCGCCGGCGCGGCGCCGGTTGTCGCCGGAGCGCACGACGCCGGCCGGGACGGCGACGACGTTGCCCTCGACACGCACGAACTCCTGCGGCACGACGGTGTCCAGACCGGCGGGCATGACCGCACCGGTCATGATGCGAACGCACTCGCGCGCGGCGACGGCGCCTTCGAACCGGCCGCCCGCGAAGCCTGCCCCGGCGACGGCGAAGACGCTCTCCGCCCTCTCGTCGAGCTCGCTGCCACGCAGGGCGTAGCCGTCCATCGCGGAGTTGTCGTGCGAGGGCACGTCGATCGCGGAGACGACGTCCGCAGCCAGGACGCGGCCGAGCGCCGATCGCAACGCCAGCTTCTCGACCGCCTGCACGCGCGGCACGAGGCGGGCGATGAACTCCTGCGCCTGCGCCACCGGCAGCGCCTTCGGGTCGTAGCCCGCGACGCACGACGCGATCTCCTGGAGCGATTCGCGCGCCGTCATCGCAGCCCACGCAGCTCGTCGAGCGTGTTGGCGTTGACGAACGCGTGTTCATCGTCGAATTCCACCGCGACGTGGCGCAAGGTCCCGGTCCAGGCGTCGATCTTGCGCCGCCCGCTCGTGGTGAAACGCACCAGGCTCTCCAGCACGCTCGTGCTCATCAAACAGAATACCGGCTGCAGGCGCAACTCGCCGCCCTCGCGCGTCGCCGCCATCGCGATCTCGGCGTCGCCGGCATCGAGGCCCGCGGCGAGGCGGGCGACGAGGTCGGTGGGAAAGAGCGGCGAGTCGCACGGCACGGTCGCGAGGTACGGCGTCTCGCACTGCTCGAGGCCGGCGAGGAAGCCCGCCAGCGGCCCCGGGTAGTCGGGCAGCGCGTCGGGCCAGACCGGCACGCCCATCGCATCGTACGCGCCGAGGTTGCGGTTGGCATTGATCATCGCCTCGCCGACTTGCGGCGAAAGGCGCAGCAGCGCGTGCATCGCGAGCGGCATGCCGCGGTAGGTCTGCAGGCCCTTGTCGACGCCGCCCATGCGGCTGCCGCGGCCGCCGGCGAGGATGAGACCGGTGATGTGGCGGGTGTCGATCATCGGTGCGCGTCGGGTTCGAGCGAGTGTAGGCGCAGCCCATAATCGTTCGCGTCGACGCCGCTCGGGCGTCGCTCAGGAAGCTTGCCGACGTCCCCGCCATGAGCGTCCATCGAACCGATCCTCGTTGAGCGCTGTCGCCGAAAGCATCGCCACCGCGTTTCGGCTCATCGCCGACGCCGATCCGGCGCTCGTCCGCACCGTCGCGCTGTCGTTCGCGGTCAGCGGCGGCGCCTGCCTCGCCGCGGCCTGGCTCGGCCTTCTCGCCGGCGCCTGGCTCGCCGCCGCGCGCTTCACCGGCCGCCGCATCGTCCTGCTCGGCCTTGACACGCTGCTCGCCCTGCCGTCGGTCGTCGTCGGCCTCGTCGTCTACCTGGGCTTTTCGCGCAGCGGCCCGCTCGGCTCGTGGGGCATCCTCTTCACGCCGACAGCGATGGTGATCGCGCAGACGATCCTGGTGCTGCCGATCGTCGCGGCGCTGTCGCACCAGGTGGTCGCCGACGCGCTGCGCGAAGGCGGCGATCAGCTTCGCTCGATGGGCGCGGGCCGCCTGCTGTCGGCGCTGCTGATGCTCGTGCACGAGCGCTGGGCAGTCGCGACGCTGTTGCTCGCCGCCTTCGGCCGCGCCATCTCCGAGGTCGGTGCGGTGATGATCGTCGGCGGCAATATCGACGGCGTGACGCGGGTGATGACGACCGCGATCGCCCTCGAGACGAGCAAGGGCGACCTGCCGCTCGCGCTCGCCCTCGGCATCGTCTTGCTGACGGTGGTGGCGCTCGTCAACGTCGTCATCGCGCTGATCTCGCACGGCCGTGGCGTGCCGGCAGTGGAGTGGCGCTGATGGCCTTGCACGGGAAAGAACCCGACGCGCCTTTGCTGGCGCTGCGCGACGCAGGTGTGCGCTTCGGCGCCGTCGTCGCCGTGCGCGACGCGACCCTTGCCATCGGCGCCGGCGAGGCGGTTGCCGTGGTCGGCGCCAACGGCTCCGGCAAGACGACGCTGCTGCGCCTGCTCCACGGCGTCGTGCCGCACTCGGGATCGCGCCGGGTCGGCGCCGCCGCGGCGTCGCAGGCGATGGTGTTCCAGCGCCCCTTCCTCCTCCGGCTTTCGGTGCGGCGCAATCTTCGCATTGCGCTGTGGCTCGCGGCGCGCCACCTTTCCACCCGGGAGCGCGCGCTGCGCGCCGACGAAGCGATCGCGCGCGTCGGCCTGCAGGCGCTCGCGGAACGACCGGCGCGCGCGCTGTCGGGCGGTGAGCAGCAACGGCTGGCGCTCGCGCGCAGCTGGTCGGTGCGGCCGGCGGTCCTCTTTCTGGACGAACCGACCGCGAACCTCGACCCGTCGGCGAAGAAGGAAGTCGAGTCGCTGCTCGCCGGCTTCATCGCCGAAGGCATGACGATCGTCATGAGCACCCACAACCTCGGCCAGGCCAAGCGACTGGCGACCCGGATCGTCTACATGGACGGCGGCCGCATCGGCGCCGACCTGCCCACGGCGCAATTCTTCGCCGAGCAGATCGGCGGGCGGGCCGACCTGTTCCTGAAGGGCGATCTGTCGTGGTCGGTCGACTGATCGCAGCGCGGCGAGAAGCGCTGCGCACGCGGCCCTACGCCGATGCGGCAAGCGGCAGGTTGAGCAGCAGGTTCTGCGGCTTCAGCTTCAGCGTCTGCTCGGCGTTCATCGCCAGGCCGAGGTAGACCGGCTTGCCGGCGACATCGGCGCGCATCTCGAGCGGATCGGCGAAGTCGAGGCGAAACAGCCCGATCAGCCGTTGCAGGCGCTCTGCGTCCGGCGTGTCGCCGCGGTAGAGATCGTTGAGGATCGCCGTTGCCTCGGCATCGAGGCCGACGTGCCAGCGCCACGCCGGATCGTCGATCCGCTGCAGGGGCCGGATCGTGATCCGGACGTCGAGGAAGTGGGCGATCCACCGCTCGAGGACGCGCGCCAGCGCGGTCAAGCCCGAGTCGCTCCGTGCCATCGTGAAGGTGAGGCCGTGGCCGAGGTCGTTGGCGATCTCGTGGCTGAGGTCGAGCACGAACGCAAACGGGTCCGCGTCAAAGTCGAACTCGTGCGCATTCGCGGCACCGAGGACGGGCAGGCCAGCCGCCTCGTGGCCCGCACTCGTGACGAGCTGGCGGACGATGTCGTACGCCGGCGCCGGCGCGCTCGCGCGATCGGCGCTGTCGCGATCGGCACAGAGCACGCGGCCGTCGCGCAGGGCGACCCGCTGCGCGCGGTGCAGCAACTGGGCAGCGCGTCTCTCGATCGCGCCGCCGCCGACGACGAGGCGGGCGACGATGGCCGCGACGACGGCGTCGATGAAGGCCGGCGGCACCGTGATCGGCCCGCCTCGCACCAGGCGCAGGTAGTAGGCCTCGAGACTGCCGGCGCCGAGGGTGGCGTCGCGAAAGGCGAGGAAAGTGGCGTAGTTCTCCCGCGCGTCGGCGTCGGCGAGTGCGCCGAGTTCGGCGCCGGCGATTGGCCGCGCCGGTTCGGCGACGAGGCGTTCATGGAGCCGGTGCTCGGCAGCACACGACTCGTCGACCAGGGCCAGTTCCGGCAGCGCCAGCAACGGCCGGAAGAAATCGTCTCCCGCTTCGAGCCAGCGAGGTCGGCCGCGCGCGGCGAGGTCATGCGTGCTCCCGGCTTCGCTCATGGGCTGATTATTGGCGCCGCGGCGACGCTGGACCGCGTCATAAACTCGACCGATGCATGTCATCGGCTTCTGCGGCTATTCGGGCTCGGGCAAGACCACGCTCGTCGAGCAACTGATCGTTCGCCTGCGCCTCGCCGGCCAGCGCGTCTCGGTCGTCAAGCATGCCCATCACGATTTCGACATCGACCACCCCGGCAAGGACTCGTGGCGCCATCGCCAAGCGGGCGCTTTCGAGGTGGTGATCGCGTCGAACCGGCGCCTGGCGAAGATTCGCGAGTACCCGCAGGTCGAGCAACCGACGGTCGATCAGCTGATCGCCGAGCTGGCGGAGTGCGACTGGGCGCTGGTCGAAGGCTTCAAGCACGCGCGCCTGCCCAAGATCGAGGTCTGGCGCGCCGCCACCGGCAAGCCGGCGCAGTATCCGGAGGACCCGTTCGTCATCGCCATCGGCACCGACAGCGAAGCCGCGCTGCCCGCCCCGACGGGGCTGCCCGTCTTCCACCTCGACGACATCGACGGCATCGCGAGCTTCATCCTCGCGCAGACGGCCCGCTGCCGCTACGACGAGCCGATCTGACGCGCCTCCGGGCGATCAGGCGATGCGCGCCATGTCGCGCATCGTCGTCGGGCCGGCGCGTCGCTCGATCTCCGACAGCAGCGGCTTGTTCCAGCCGAACATGAACATCGCCTCGGCGACGACGAACATCGGTGCGACGAGGAGGCCGATCACGTCGTCGACGAAGGCCGGCTTTCTGCCTTCGTACCAGTGACCGATGAACTGAATCAACCAGCCGACGGCGAAAAAGCCCAGGCCCCAGCCGAGCCAGACCGAAACGCTGCCACCCGAGACCTGCTGGCCGAGCCAGAGCAGGGCGGCGACGACGACGCTGGCGACGATGCCGAGCACGGCGTCGCCGCGCGTGACGTACCACGCAGCGGCAAGCGCGAATGCGACCCAGGCCGGCGTCAGGACGAGCCCGCCCGCGGCGATCGCCGGCCGCGCCAGCAGCACGCCGATCGAGAACACGATCATCGGCACGCCGACGAAGTGGCTGACGATGTTGCGGCGGTCGCGGTGATAGGCGGCGTACTGGGCCAGGAGCTCGGTGGCAGTGCGCATGGCGGCAGGCCTCGATGGATCGATGGACCGATGGTAGGTCAAGTCGCCGCGGCGGCACTCCCCGCGCGTGCATGTCCCCCGGGTGCGGCGTGAGCGACCGCACGGACCCCCTCCGAGCCCGGAGCCTGCTCGCCTGCAACCGCGCAGCCTCTCGGCCGACACGCCCCGGCCGCCGCGCAGGGATAGCATCGAGCGACTTGACGCCCGGGAGATCGACATGCGCATGGACGGCCAGGAAGAGAGCAGCAACGTCGAGGACGTGCGCGGCATGCGCGGCGGCGGCGGCTTCGGCATCGGCGGCAAAGGGATCGGCCTGGGCGGCATCGCGGTGGCCGTGATCGCCGGCTGGATCTTCGGCATCAACCCGCTGACGCTGCTCGGCATGATGGGCGGCGACGGCGGCGGCCAGGTCGTGCAGCAGCAACAGGGCCCGGCGCCCGCGCCACCCGCCGACGACGCCGGCGCACGCTTCGTATCGCAGGTGCTGCGCAGCACCGAGCAGGTCTGGACCGACGTCTTTCGCGAGTCCGGCCGCACCTATCAGCCGCCCAAGCTCGTTCTCTTCTCGGGCAGCTGGCCGACCGCGTGCGGCCAGGGGCAAGCGGCGATGGGCCCGTTCTACTGCCCGAGCGACCAGAAGGTCTACATCGACTTGCGCTTCTACAAGGTGCTCGAGCAGCGCCTCGGCGCGCCCGGTCAGTTCGCGCAGGCCTATGTCGTCGCCCACGAGGTCGGCCACCACATCCAGCAACAGCTCGGCGTGATGGAGAAGGTCGATGCCATGCGCGGCCGCAGCGGCGGCGCGCAGGCGAACGCGCTGAGCGTTCGCGTCGAGCTGCAGGCGGACTGCTTCGCCGGCGTCTGGGCGGCGCGTTCGCAGAAGGAAAAAGGCTGGCGCCTCGATCCGGGCGACATCGAGGCGGCGCTCAATGCGGCGGCGCAGATCGGCGACGACACGCTGCAGAAGAAGTCGCAGGGGACGATCGTTCCCGAGTCGTTCACGCACGGCTCGAGCGCGCAGCGTGTCAACTGGTTCAAGCGCGGCGTCGAAGGCGGCAGCATCGAGCGCTGCAACACCTTCGAGGGACGAGATCTCTGACGGCCCGGCGGGTCCAAGCGCAGACCGCGCCGGGCTCGCTAGCCGGTGCCGCGTTTCAGTGCCCGAACTCGAACGTTCCTGGTAACAGCACGCGCCGGTCCACGTTGTGGATGTCGGTGTGGCCGCAGAAGGCCATCGTCAGATCGAGCTCCCTTGCGATGATCTCGAGCGCCTTGGTCACGCCCGCTTCGCCCATCGCGCCCAGTCCGTAGAGGAAGGCGCGGCCGATCAGCGTGCCGCGTGCTCCGAGCGCCCACGCCTTCAGCACGTCCTGGCCGGAGCGGATGCCGCCGTCCATCCAGACCTCGATGTCGGCGCCGACCGCATCGGCGATCGCCGGCAGCGCACTGATCGACGACGGCGCGCCGTCGAGCTGGCGGCCGCCGTGATTCGAGACGACGATGGCGTCGGCGCCGCTCGCGACGGCGAGGCGGGCGTCCTCGACGTCGAGGATTCCCTTCAGGATGAGCTTGCCACCCCACTTCTTCTTGACCCACTCGACGTCGGCCCAGCTGAGCGTCGGATCGAACTGCTGCGCGGTCCAGGCGAAGAGCGACGCCGGATCGCCGACGTTCTCGACATGGCCGACGATGTTGCCGAAGCTGCGCCGCTTCGTGCCGAGCATGCCCAGGCACCAGCCCGGCTTGGTCATCAGATCGAGCAGGTTCGCGAGCGTCGGCTTGGGCGGTGCCGTCAGGCCGTTCTTCAGGTCCTTGTGGCGCTGGCCGAGGATCTGCAGGTCGAGCGTGAGGACAAGGGCGCTGCACTTGGCCGCGCGCGCGCGCTCGAACAGCCGTGCCATGAAGGCGCGGTCGCGCAGCATGTACGGCTGGAACCAGAACGGCGCCTTGGTGTGGGCGGCGATGTCCTCGATCGAGCAGATGCTCATCATGCTGAGGGTGAAGGGAATGCCGAATTTCTCGGCCGCGCGTGCGGCAAGGATCTCACCGTCGGCGTGTTGCATTCCGGTCAGCCCGGTGGGCGCGATCGCGACCGGCATCGCGCTCGGGATGCCCACCATCCTAGTCGCGATCGAGCGGTTGGCCATGTCGACGGCGACGCGCTGGCGCAGCTTGATGCGCTGGAAGTCGCTTTCATTGGCGCGGTAGGTGCTCTCCGTCCACGAGCCCGAGTCGGCGTAGTCGTAGAACATGCGCGGCACGCGCCGCTTCGCGAGCACGCGCAGGTCTTCGATGTGGGTGACGACGGTCATGGGAGGCGGTGCTTGATGGTGCGTCGATCCTACGACGCGTCGTCGAAGAGCGGCAGGCCGTAATCACCGACAGTCTCGTGCGCGGCCGGCGCCGCCTGGACGTGGCACGTCCCGGGCGCCGCGAGCGGCGCGACAAGATCGGCGAGCCGGGCGAGGGCGCCGGCGCGAACGCCGATCAGGCGCAGCCGCCGGCTCAGGTCCACGCGCTTCAGGCAGCTGCCGGCGGCGCGCCGGATCTCGCGCGCGTCGAGCGTGTGCGCCGGCAGCGTCAGGTCGCGGGTCGCGATCTTGAAGTCGTCGAAGCGAAGCTTGATGCCGATCGTGCGGGCTGCGTACGACTTTCGCGCCAAGTCGCCAGCGAGGTGCTCGCACAGCTCGGTGAAGATCGCGCCCAGCTCGGCGCGGTCGCGCACCGCGTGCAGGTCGCGATCGAAGGTCGTCTCGCGGCTGATCGACTTCGGCTCGCTCTGCGTCACCACCTCGCGCTCGTCGCGGCCATGCGAAGCCTCGTGCAGCCAGGCGCCGAAGCTCTTGCCGAAATTGGCCAGCAGGAATTGCGGATCCCGGGCGGCGATGTCGCCGATCGTTTCCAGCCCCAGGCTCGAGAGCCTGGCCGCCGCTTTCGGGCCGATGCCGTTGACCTTGCGCGCCGCCAGCGGCCAAATCCGCGCCGGCACGTCGGCGAGGCCGAGCAGCGTCAGCCCGTCGGGCTTGTCGAGCTCGGAGGCGAGCTTGGAGAGCAGCTTGTTCGGCGTGATGCCGATCGAGCAGGTGAGGCCGGTGCGATCGCGCACCGCCGCCTTCAGCGCGGTGCCGATCGCGCGGCCGCCGTCATCGTGCGCGCCATCGAGATCGCTCAGGTCGACGTAGATCTCGTCGATGCCGCGGTCCTCGACGACCGGGGCGATCTCGCGCACCGCGGCCTTGAAGAGGCGCGAGTACTTGCGGTACTCGTCGAAGTCGACCGGCAACAGGACGGCGTCGGGCGCGAGCACGGCCGACTTCATCATCCCCATCGCCGAAAAGACGCCGAGCTTTCTCGCTTCGTAGGTGCTCGTTGTGACGACGCCGCGCCCGGCATAGTGGCGCAGCGCAGAGAAATCGTGGCTCCCGTCGGCCCGCTTCTTCGGTTGGCTGTCGCGGCCGCCGCCGATGACGACCGCGCGGCCGCGCAGCTCGGGATAGCGGAGCAGCTCGACCGACGCGTAGAACGCGTCCATGTCGAGGTGGGCGACGAGCCGGCGCATGAGGACGAGACTGTACGTGCATACAGGTGGTGTCGACAAGCGCCGGCGCGGCGCGGGACGCTTTCGGGCTTGTCGCAGAATGCGGCGATGAGCAGCGCCCCGCCGGCCGCTTCGATCCGCTTCGCGACGCGTGCCGACGCGCTCGGCATCGCCGAGATGTCGCGCGATTTCATCGAGCATGGCCTCGGCTGGAGTTGGACGCGCGAACGCATCCTGCGCAGCCTCCGCCACCGCGACACCAATGCGATCGTCGCCGTCCGTGAAGCCGATCGTGCCGGCTTCGCGATCATGAAGTACGGCGACGAGGAAGCACATCTGCTGCTCCTCGCCGTCAAGCCCTCGCATCGCCGCTGCGCCGTCGGCAGCGCGATGGTCGAGTGGCTCGAGCGTTGCGCCGAGGTCGCCGGCGTCGGCCGCATCACGCTCGAGGCGCGCGCCAGCAACGAGGCGGCGCGCGCTTTCTATCGCCATCATGGCTATGCGCAGGCGCAGGTGCTGCCCGGTTACTACGGCGGCCGCGAAACGAGCGTGCGCATGGTCAAGGACTTCGGACTGTCGCGAACGGGAGCGTTGTGACGATGAGACTCGCCGCCTTGCTGTCGGTGCTGTGCTTGGCCGGAACTGCCGATGCGCAGGTCATGGCGATCGATGCCAGGCCGTTGCCGATGGCCGCCAAGCGCACTCCGGCGAGCGCCGACGAATGCGCTGTCTGGCGCCGCGAGCTCGCCTTCGCGCGCTCGATCGAGAGCCACGACGCGCGAGCGTTCGAGTCTTACCTGCACGCGGGAACGGTGTTCAACGCAGGCACGGTCGAGGCCGACCGCGGCCGCGACACGGTGCTCAAGGAGTGGGCCGAGATCGTCGACGGCAAGACGATCGCCTTGCGTTGGCGTCCTGGCATCGTCCAGATCGGCGGCGAGGCGACGATCGCCATCTCGCGCGGGCCCTACATCCTGCAGCGCGTGAAGGACGGTGCGCCGATCTATCGGGTCGGCATGTTCCAGACCATCTGGGTGCGCGACGCGCGCGACGGCGTCTGGCGCGTTCTTTTCGATGGCAGCGCGACGACGGGGCAGCCGGTCGACGATCGCGCGGCCGCGGATCGCTGGGTCGCAGAGCAGCAGATGTCCGACTGCGCCGCCTGAGCGCGTCGCGTGCGCGGGGCGCCGCGGCGGCGCGTGCGCCTTCCCTCAGGCCTGGATGACGCCGCTCTTCATCAAGCCGCGATCGGCGCTGCCGACGGCGGAGTAGAGGTGCAGGCTGTCGCCCGGCATCAGGACGTCGATGGCGCGATCGAGCGCCGCGGTGGCGCGGGCGAGCGACTCGCGCTGCGCGGCGACCTGACCGCCCGCGCTGGCGAGGCGGTGACGCAACGCCGGCGGCAACGGCCCGCTCTTGGCGGCGTCGGAGAACTCGCTGACGGCACTCGCCAGGGCGCAATGAAGCTCGGCGGCATGCAGGTCGATGCCGATGGGATCGCGCGCGCGCAGCGCGTTGCCGAGGGCGACGAGCCGGGTTTCGACTTCGCAGAGGCGCGCTTCGAGCTCCGCCGAATGAGGGGCGGAGGCCTCCAGTGCGGCCATCAGCCCTTCACCTTGGTGAGGAGCTCCTGGGCGTTGGCGATCAGCTTGTCGGCGATCGCTTCGGGGTTGATCTTGAACGAGCCGTCGGCGATCGACGTGGCGACCCGGGCGACCTTGTCGGCATCGAACTCGCCCGAGGCGCCACCCGAGAGCAGCGTCGACGCGGTGCTCGAGAGCGCGACCGTCGCGCTGGCATCGACCTGTGCGGCGCCGGTGGCACGGATGGCATGCGTGCCCGCGTTCGCCTTCGCGGCCTCGGCCGGCGCGGCTGGCGCAGCGGCAGCCGGGGCCGGCAGCGGCTTGTCAGCGGGATGTCCGATCTTCATGGGGCTCTCCAGAGGGGCGCCGGCGGGACCGGAACCGTCTTGATGGACGGACTATCGGCCCGCCCCCCGGCGACTTTAGAGCT
>JBDSLQ010000090.1:0-3998 GCA_039916285.1 Caldimonas sp. | reverse complement strand
GGCTCGCAAGGCTCAGGCATCCTGCGCAGCATGAGCGAAGCGAACGGCCTGGTCGTTCTCGGCCATGCACAAGGCGATGTCGCTGCCGGCGAGGATGTCGACGTGCTGCCGTTCGACGCCCTGATCTAGCCACCGAGGAGACACCCATGACTATTCGTGTCTCCCGGTCACGGGACTCAGGCCGGGCGAGGCGGCTCGGGCTCGGCTTCGAAACGATCGAAGCCGCAGTAGCAGATGAAGTGGCGATTCGTGGCCCGGCCGAACAGCGCCAGGCCGAGCTGCTCGGCGAGCTCGAGCCCCATCTGCGTGATGCCGCTGCGCGAGACGACGATCGGCACACCCATCTGCGCTGACTTGATCACCATCTCGCTCGTCAACCGGCCGGTGGTGTAGAAGATCTTGTCGCCGCCCGGCATGTCGTGCAGCCACATCCAGCCGGCGATGGTGTCGATCGCGTTGTGGCGGCCGACGTCTTCGACGAAGGTGAGCATCTCGCCCTGGCGAAAGAGCGCGCAGCCATGTACCGAGCCGGCCGACTTGTACGTGCTCTCCTGCTTGCGGACGGCATCGAGCAGGCGGTATAGCGCCGCTTGAGACAGGCGCGCGGAAGGTTCGCCCGCGGCCGGCAGGCGGATCGAGTCGAGCTCTCCCATCAGGTCGCCGAAGACGGTGCCCTGGCCGCAGCCGGTCGTGACGACTCGCTTGGCGGTCTTCTCGTCGAAGCGCTCGATGCCGGCACGCGTCCTCACCGCCGCGGCGTGGACGTCCCAATCGACGGTGATCGATTCGATGTCCTCGCAGCGATCGACGAGGCGCTGGTTGCGCAGGTAGCCGAGAACGAGCAGCTCGGGAAAGGCGCCGAGCGTCATCAGGGTGACCAGCTCGCGCTTGTCGACGAACACCGTGAGCGCGCGCTCGGCCGGGATCGAGATCGTCCGCGCGGCGCCGTACTCGTCGCGAACCTCGATCTCGCGCGTTAGCGGAGCGCGGGCCGCTGTGAGTCGAACGATGGGAATACCTATTTGCGCGGACCCGTCATCTCGGCCGACGTCGCCTTGTTGCTCGGCGGGCTGGTCGCCATTCCCGGCGGCGAGTGCGCCCCCGCTGCTTCGAGCGGTTTCGACGCCGCCGGGGTGATCTCCGTCGCCACGTAAGGCCCCGGATCGGCGCACGGCGGCGTCGCGTCAGCGGCCGAGGCGGGCTTGCCTGCCGCGGCGGCGCCCGCGCGGTAAGCAGAAGCAACCCGGTCCATCGACTGGCACAGCTTGTACGCCCCGACCTTGTCGGTCCACGCCGTCTTGCCCGCCGCCTCGGCGGCCTTGGCCTTGGCCTCGTCGGAAAGTGCCGGCAGCTTGGCGAGCGCCGTGCCGCCGGCAAAGCACGCCGCAGCGATGGCGGCAAGAATGGAGTGGCGCATCGGGTTCCTTCGAGGCTAGGGCTGTAAACGCTGTGCGCGGGCTCGCGACGGTGTCGCCTAGGCCGCGGGCTGCTCGGTGCCGCCGCGCGGGACCGTGCGCTGCGCCGGAATCCTGCCCGCGGCGATGTCGTCGTACCAGAGGCGGTGGTGCTCGCGCGCCCAGCCTTCGTCGACGTAGCCGGTTTTCATGCCCCGGTAGGCGCCGCGCATGCCGATCGTTCCCAGATAGATGTGGCCGAGGAAGATGGCAATGATGAGCATCGCCGCGATCGCGTGGACGATGTGCGCGGTCTGCATGTCGGTTCGCGACGGATCGATGCCGGGAACGACCTTGTCGAGAACGAAGCCCGAAACGATGATGATCGCGCCGAGGACGACGACGCCGATCCAGAAGACGAACTTCTCGCCGGCGTTGAAGCGGTTGGATGGAGGCTCGCCGCCGCCGAAGAAGCCGCCGCCCCTGCGGATCCAGGTGAGGTCTGCCAGGGTCGGCCAGTTGCTCCGCACGAAGGCCAGGAAGACGATCACCATCGACACCGCGAACAGCGGGCCGGCGAAGTTGTGCGCCGTTTTCAGCAGCCAGGTGAGCCATCCGAACAGGAGCCCGCCGGTCAGCGGCATCAGGATGAACTTTCCGAACGCCATCACCAGCCCCGAGATGGCGAGGATGCAGAAGGCGATCGCATTGACCCAATGGGCCGCCCGCTCGAAGTAGGTGAAGCGCTCGATGACGCGGCCGGTGTCGGGCTCGTGGCCGCCGATAGGCCCTTTGGCCCAATACAAAAGCGCGAGTGCGAAGACGACGATGACGACCAGGGCGCCGCCGTAGGGAATGATCCACCAGTTGCGGATTTGCCGCCACGCTTCGCCGGCAGTCGTGGTTCGCGTTCCCGGGTAGCTGGTGATCGGCTGGATCAGCACCCCGGCCTCGCCCATCTGCAGGTTGTTGACCGAGCCCGGCGCCCGGCCCGAGTCGTGGACGCCGCGCCAGAACGGCGCGTTGTTGCCCGGCTGGCTGCGCGCGCGCTGCGCGTTGCTGTCGCCGGGCTGCGGCTCGGGAAGAACGGTCGTCGTGATCGTCGTGGTGGTTCCGGGGCCGACAACGATCGGCGTCGTCGGACCATCGCCGGGGGCGATCAGGATCTGCGTCTGCCCGGGTGCGGTCGCCGGCGCCGGTGTCGCCGGCCGCGTGGGAGGCTGCGTCTGCGGCGCATCGGGCGCGGCGGCCGTTGGCGGCGTGCCGGCGCTGCCCTGCTGGGCGCCGGCAGCGCCCGCTGCCGCCAGCAGCGCCGCGGCCAGAAGCGCGCTCGAGATCCTCGCTCGCATGGCGTCTCCCCCCAAGCTCATTTGCGTGGCGCGTAGTCGTTCTGGGCTTGCGCCCGGTTCGCCATCTGCGCATTCCAGCTGGCTTCGTCGCCCGGTGTCCACCCCGGCGCGAGGTAGCGGGCGTCCTTCGTCTGCCAGACCTGGGCGTCGAGCTTCTTCGCCGTGCCGACGGGGATCGTCTGGACCTTCTCGCCGCAGGCGAGCATGCCGACCGCGACCACCGGGACCAGGAGCAGCTTCGCGATCCTCACGACTTCTTCGCTTCGACCGGCGCCGCGCCCGGCTTGCCTTGCGCGGGCCGCCCGTAGGCGGTGCCCCAGCCCCACACCTCGCTGCCCTTGCCACGGTTGAGGACCCGTGTTCTGAAGATGTCGGCGACCACGTCGCCGTCGCCGCCGAGCAGCGCCTTGGTGGAGCACATCTCGGCACACGCGGGGAGCTTCCCTTCGGAGAGACGGTTGCGGCCGTACTTCTCGAACTCGGCCTGGCTGCCGTGGGTCTCGGGGCCGCCGGCGCAGAAGGTGCACTTGTCCATCTTGCCGCGCAGGCCGAAGGTGCCGTTGGTCGGGAACTGCGGCGCGCCGAACGGGCAGGCGTACGAGCAATAGCCGCAGCCGATGCAGATGTCCTTGTCGTGCAGGACCACGCCTTCGGGCGTGCGATAGAAGCAGTCGACCGGGCAGACCGCCATGCACGGCGCGTCGGAGCAATGCATGCAGGCGACCGAGATGCTGCGCTCGCCCTGGACGCCATCGTTCAGCGTCACGACGCGGCGACGGTTGACCCCCCAGGGGATGTTGTGCTCGGCCTTGCAGGCCGTGACGCAGCCGTTGCACTCGATGCAACGCTCGGCGTCGCAGATGAACTTCATTCTTGCCATCGTGTGCTCCCTACGCTGCCGCGCGCTCGACCTGGCAGACCGTCGTCTTGCTCTCCTGCATCATCGTCACGCTGTCGTAGCCGTACGTCGTCGCGGTGTTGACCGCTTCGCCGCGTATCAACGGGTACGCGCCTTCCGGGTAGTACGGCAGCAGGTCCACGCCCTGCCACCGCCCCGAGAAGTGGAACGGCAGCCAGACCGTGCCGCGGTCGACGCGTTCGGTAACCAGGGCGCGGACGAGGATCCTGGCGCCGGTCGGCGACTTGACCCAGACCTTCTCGCCGTCGCGGATGCCGCGGTCGTTGGCGGCGGCCGGATTGATCTCGACGAACATCTCCTGCTGCAGCTCCGCGAGCCAGGGGTTGGACCGCGTCT
>JBDSLQ010000089.1:0-8625 GCA_039916285.1 Caldimonas sp. | reverse complement strand
GGGCTGTTGCGAGGCATGTGGATCTCGGCGTAGTCGGGCTCGGCGCGCAGCGCCTGCTCCTCGATCGCGCGCTGCTTGACCGCCCAGTACGCTTCTTCGCCCTCGACATTCGGCAGGACGGCGAAGTTGAACATCGGCGGCGGCGACGGCATCGACCATTCGAGCGAGCGCCCGTTCCACGGGTCTCCGGTGTGGTCGCGCAGCGCCTCACGACCGCGGATGCTCCAGACCAACTGCACGATCTGCAGGCCGATGCCGATGGCGATGAGCACCGAGCCGGCGGCGGCGAGAACGAGCCACGGCTGCCACTCGGGAACGCCGTAGTGCTGCATGCGGCGCGTCATGCCCATCAGGCCAAGCACGTACAAGGGCATGAAGGCGACGTAAAAGCCGACGATCCAGAACCAGAACGCAGCCTTGCCGAGCCCTTCGTGCAGGCGAAAGCCGAACGCCTTCGGAAACCAGTACTCGTAGCCGGCGAACAGGCCGAACAACACGCCGCCGATGATGACATTGTGAAAGTGGGCGACGAGGAACAGGCTGTTGTGCAGCACGAAGTCGGCCGGCGGCACCGCGAGCAGCACGCCGGTCATGCCGCCGATGACGAAAGTGATCATGAAGCCGATCGTCCACAGCATGGGCGCGTTGAAGCGGATCCGGCCGCCGTACATCGTGAACAGCCAGTTGAAGATCTTCACGCCGGTGGGCACGGCGATGACCATGGTGGCGATGCCGAAGATCGCGTTCACGTTCGGCCCGGCGCCCATCGTGAAGAAGTGGTGCAGCCAGACCATGAAGGAGATGATGCAGATCGCCATGGTCGCGACCACCATCGACCGGTAGCCGAACAGCGGCTTGCTCGAGAACGTGGAGGCCACCTCGGAGAAGATTCCAAACGCCGGCAGGATCAGGATGTAGACCTCCGGGTGCCCCCAGGCCCAGATGAGGTTCATGAACATCATCGCGTTGCCGCCCGCCTCGTTGGTGAAGAAGTGAAAGCCCAGGTAGCGGTCGAGCAGGAGCATCGCCAGGGTGGCGGTGAGGATCGGAAAGGCGGCGACGATGAGCAGGTTGGAGGCGAGCGTGGTCCAGCAGAACATCGGCATGCGCAGGTACGTCATGCCGGGCGCGCGCACCTTCAGCACCGTGGTGACGAGGTTGATGCCGGCCAGGAGCGTGCCGACCCCGGAGATCTGCAGCGCCCACAGGTAGTAGTCGACGCCGACGCCCGGCGAGTACTGCAGCTCCGAGAGCGGCGGGTAGGGCAACCAGCCGGTGCGCGCGAACTCGCCGACGACGAGTGAGACGTTGACGAGCAGCGCGCCGCTCGCGGTGAGCCAGAAGCCGACCGAGTTGAGCGTCGGGAAGGCGACGTCGCGCGCGCCCAGCTGCAGCGGCACGACGAAGTTCATCAGGCCGATGACGAAGGGCATCGCCACGAAGAAGATCATCAAGGTGCCGTGCGCCGAGAACACCTGGTTGTAGTGCTCCGGCGGCAGGAAGCCGGCCGAGTTCATGGCCACGGCCTGCTGCGCCCGCATCAGCAGCGCGTCGGAGAAGCCGCGCAGCAGCATCACCAGCGCCAGGATGATGTACATGATGCCGATGCGCTTGTGGTCGACGCTGGTCAGCCATTCATTCCACAGGTAGGGAAAGTGGCCCTTCCTGGCGACCCAGACCGTCGTGGCGAGCAGCACCAGCCCGACGATCGCCGCCGACAACAACGGCAGCGGTTCGTGCAACGGAATCGCCTCCCAGCTCAGCTTGCCCCACATGTCATTTCCCCCGCGCCGCGCCGCCGACGAGCGCCGGCCCGGGCCCGGGCCCGGGCGGAATGCGCTGGTGGACGATCCGGTCGAAGAGTCCCGTCTCGACGCTACTGAAGAGCACCGGATTCGGCTCGACGCTCTGTTGCATCAGCTTCGCGTAGCTCGCCGCATCGAGCGAACGCCCAGCGGCGCGCGTCAAGGCGAGCCAGGCATCGAACTGCTCCGCGGGCAGGGCCCGGACCTTGAAGTTCATGTCGGAAAACCCGTCGCCGCTGAAGTGCCCGGAGAGGCCGTGGTAGGTGCCGGGGTCGTCGGCCCGCAGGTGCAGCTGGGTCGCATGCCCGTTCATCGTGTAGATCATGCTGCCGAGCTGCGGCACGAAGAACGTGTTCATGACGCTGGCCGAGGTGAGGGTGAAATGGAGCGGCATGCCGGCCGGCACGACCAGCTCGTTGACGACGGCGACGCGCTGGTCGGGATAGATGAAGAGCCACTTCCAGTCGAGGGAGACGACCTGGATGCCGAGCGCCTTGCCGTCGCGCGAAAGCGGTCGTGCCGGATCGAGGTCGTGCGAGCTGAGCCAGGTGACGCCGCCGAGCAGAAGGACCACCATCACCGGGATCGCCCAGACGACCAGCTCGATGCGCCCGGAGAACGCCCACGTCGGCAGGTAGCGAGCCCGTTTGTTGGAGGCCCGAAACCACCACGCGAAGACCAGCGTGGCGATGATCGTCGGAACGACGATGGCCAGCATGATCGCCATCGAGTTGATCAAAATCAGTTTCTCGGCGCGGCCGACGGGGCCGCGCGGGTCGAGCAGAGCCGCCTGGCAGCCGGCGAGCAACAGCGGCGCCCCGGCGGCGAGCCAGCACACCACGACATTCAGCCGATTGCGCATCGGACCGGATCATGAACCGGTTTGCGCGGCCCGGGATTCAACCGCCGAAAGCGAGCAGCGCAAGCGCCGCCGGCAGGCCCAGGTAGAACGTCGCGAGGCCGAGCCGTTCCAGCCGGCGCCGGGTCTGCATGGCGAGCCCGGGGCGCAGCAGCGCCGCCGTCAGCGCAGCCGCTTCCAATCCCGCCCGCAACCAGGCCGCGAACAGCATGACGCCGATGGCCCAGGCGGCGAACCACAACGCGAAGGAAACGAGGTACGCCGTCGCGCCGAACGTGTAGTACTCGCCGAACGGGCCCCCATAGGCGATCTGCTGATGAAGACGGAACGCCGGGATGGCGAGGACGAACGGGAACAGCACGAACTTGGCGAGCGGGTGGTCGAGGCGCCCGCGGCGCACGACGGCGCGCGCCTGCGCATACGGGGACGCGGCAGCGCGTGCGCCCTCCTGCATCGGCGCGCCGGCGGCAGCGATCGCGCGAGCCATCGCAGCGGCATCGACACGTGCGATGCCGAAGTGCCAGAGCTCGCCCGAAGCCAGCCTCAGCGACGCCCCGGCGCTCGGCACGGGAACGCGCCAGGGCTCGACCGCCACGACGTCGCGCAGCGCGAGCTCGAGTCGCCGCGCGCCGCGCGCCAGCACCAGCGCGCCGTTTTCGATCGACGCCCGCGCGGCGAAGGCCTGCAGCACGCACCACGCGGCCGCCTCCGGGGCGAGGAAGAGCGCAGCGAAGGCGCGGATCTGGGCCAGCGTGTTCGTGCGCAAGGGATCGCTCCCGAGCAGCAGCGCCGCCCCCATCCAGAGCAGGCTGCCGCGGGCGAAAGCGCGCAGCAGGCCCGCGGCCAGGCGGGCGACGGGCGAAAGCACGGCGACTTCAGCGGGCCATGCGGTCGCAACGCCGGGTGCCGCCGCGTCTCGCGAGCCGCGCTCGCCCCGTTTGCGCGACGCCGCCGTCGCCGCAAGCAGCACGAGGAATGCCGCACCTGCCAGCCCGACCCAATCGCCGCAGGCCACCATCAGCGTCATGCGCGGCTCGCGCACGGCGAGCTCGCCGATCGCCAGCGTGCGTTCGCCCCTGCGCGTGCCGGCGGTCACGGTGCCGTTCGCATCGATGGCCGCGCTGTAGCCGTCGGTGGTGACGCGGAATTGCGGCAGGCGCGTCTCGATGCTGCGAAACGCCGCCGCTGCCAGGTGCAGCCGTGCACCCTGCGCGCCCGCGCTGAACCAGGAGTCGTTCGACATCGTCAGGATGGCCTGCGCGCCCAGGCGGGCGCCGTCGATGGCGAGGCCGGCGTCCATGTCGTCGAGGCAGATCAGCGGCAAGACCGGGATCTCGCGGCCGTCGGCGAGGCGCAGCGGAAACACCCGAGCGCCTGTGCCCGGCCGCCAGGTTCCCGCCCACGGCAGCCAGCGGCGCAACGCCGGCGAGTCGAGCCACGCCGGCACGTATTCGGTGAGCGGGAAAAGGCGCGTCTTGCGATAGAAGCCGAGCAGCCCGCTGCCTGGAACGACGAACGCAGCCGCGTTGTACTCGCCGGCGGCGTCGCGATCGAAGGTTCCGAACACGAACGGCACGCCGGTGGCATCGATGGTGGAGAGGATCTCCCGGTCGAGCTCGGCGCCGGACTCGCTCTTCGGACTCCCGAAGGTCGTCGGGTACACCGTCTCCGACCACAGCACCGCATCCACCTGCCGGCGCTCGACGGCGTCGCGACTCATCCAGTAGTGGGTGTCGAGCACCTCCCGGACCACTGCCGCGGCGCCTTTCTCCTGGCGCAGGCGCTCGTAGTCGACGATGTTCGACTGCACCCCGCCGAGGCGCAACGGCTTGCCGTCGGGCACTGCCGGCGCCTGCAGGAGGACGGCCAGGCCGTAGCCCGCCAGCACGAGCGGCACCAGTGCGGCGAGTGCCAGAGGCGCGACGACCGCGCGCATTCCTTCGGCGCGCCGCGCCCACGCCGCCGCGGCGCATTCGTTCGCCAGCAGGAGCAGCGCCGTCAGGCCGGCCACACCGACGACGTCGGCGGCCTGGCGCAAGTGCAGGGACGGATACAGGCCGTGTCCGAGCGTGTCGCCGAGGAGCTTGGGAACGAGCCGCTCCATCGCGACCCAGGCCGCCGCCGCGGCGAGCGCGCGCAGGACGGGGCCGTGGCTGCGCCCGACGACGTGGCGCACCAGCGCATAGGCGAGAAACTGCGGCTGCAACAGCGGCGCGGCGAGAAGCAACACGAGCAGCCCGGTGCCCGTGCCGAGGTGCGTGTACTGGCCGATGGCGGTCCCGAACCAGAAGAAGACCGCCGCCGTGAACGCGATCGACATCACGGCGGCGCCGAGCAATGCGCCGGCGATCGAGCGGCTCGCGTCGAGCGTGCGCAGCCACGGGACGAAGGCCACGAAGCCGAGCGCCCAGCCCGCGCCGCCGAGCGCATAGACGCCCGACAGGGCCGCACTCGCGAAGATGCCCGCCAGCACGCGGATTGCGAACGGGAACGACAGGGCGCGGCTCGTCCGGATCCCTTACTTCCGCGGCTCTGCCGGTGCCGGGATCACGATGCGCCGGATCGGCAATCCGGGCGGGGCCAGCTCCGGCGGCACGACGCGGTCCTTCGGCATCGCGATGGGCCGGCCCGCCGAATCGAGGAAGGGGCGGTCGGGCGAGAACATCAGGATCGCTTCGAGCCGCTGGCCGTCGTCGGTCGCCTGATAGTGGCGAACGTAGCCCTCCGGAAGGACGAAGCCTTCCGGCACGGCAAGCCCGATCAAGGGCGGCCGGGTGCCGGGCGGTGAGAAGGCGCCGAGGCCGTTATGGACCCCGGCGCCGTGCAGGCGGTCGATCACCTCGTTCATCGTCGGTCTCTCGCCGCGGTTCACGAAGTCGGCGAGGTCAGGCGTCTGGTCGCCGTCCGGATCGCGCGTGCGCGACACCTGCGGCGAAGGGGGCGGAACCGAGGTCGCGGCGACGGAGGGCGGCATCGGCGCCGCAGGAGGCGGGTTGCTCGCGGCCCGCTCGACGTGCGCTGGCACCGGCAACGCCGGCGGCGTTGGCGTGTCGGCAATCGCCACCGGCGGCGGCGGCGCTGTCGTCGCCCACAGGGCAAGGCTCGCTGCGACGATTGCCAGCGCGACGGCGAGATAGCCCGGCGCGGGCCGCCAGGAGCGGTTTCGCTCGCGGGGATCGCCCGGCCCGGGGCCTGAACGACGCGGCCCGTCCATGCACGTTCGTCAGGCCGTCAGGGCGACAGGGGGTTTTTGGTCGACAAGGCCCAACCCATGCGCTCGTGCCCGTACTGGTTCCAGATCGGGCTTCTGGAGTCCATGTACGAGGTGTAGCGCGGCGCCCCGGAACCGGTGGTCCCGCCGAACAGGCCCGCCATGACGGTGCTGCCGCTGTAGGTCGGATGGGTGTCGTCGGACTGGATGTAGTCGTAGCTGGTGCTCGCCGAGACGAAATGCGTGTTGGCGTCGCGGATCGTGGCGCGCAGGGTCGACGTGATTCGCGTCAGGTAGCTCGCCTCGCTCTCGCCGGCGACGTAGCGCAACGCGTCGGAGTCGATCTTCCCGTCTCCGTTGCTGTCGTAGTCGGCGCCCATGTACTGCGCGAAGCTGTCCGCGCACTGGAAGCCCTTCTGGCGTGCGTACTCGCACATCCAGTAGTTCATGGTCGCGACCCGGGGCAGGAAGATGGTCTGCAGGTTCACCGAGGCACCGGTCGTCGCGTCCGTGCACGAGCTCTGCACGTTGTCCGCGGCGTAGCCCGGGTAGTGCAGGTTCGAGATGATCTTCAGCCTGGTGCCCGCGTAGGCGTAGGTGTTGATGTAGTCCATCGCGGCGGCGACGTAGGTCTTGCAGGTGCTCACCGCCGCCGTCAGCCCGGAATAGTTGCAGGTGCCGGTCTGGCTCTTGAAGCTCGAGCGCGCCTGCAGGCCGTCGTTGCCGCACATCTCGAAGGTGACGACGCGGGTCGTGCTGGCCTGCATGTACGAGCGTTCGGCGACGATCTTGTTGTTGTAGATGTCCGAAGCCACGGCGCCCGACTTGGCGCGCCGCACGCTTTCGATGTCGCTGTTCCAGAGCGCCGAGAGGTATTCCGCGTCGACGGTGGGCGCTGCGTACTTCGCGGCGCTCAGCGTCGAGCCGTTGTAGCCGGCATAGATCGAGTCGCCGTAGGCGACGACGCGATACTTGACCGAGGTGCCGGGCCTGTCGATGGTCCAGGAGACGTTCTGGGTCAGCGTGTTCGCCGCCGCTTGCGAACACGTCGACAGCAGTGCGACCGCGGGGAGCAACGTCCGCAACGCGGCACGGAACACACCTCTCATGTCAAGTTCTCCTACAGGCCGAAGGCTGCTTCGGCATCGGGACAGTTTGTACCAAGAGTCAGGGCGCGCCAATGGGCTGCGATTGCGGAGAATCCCTCGGTCGCAGCGTGACGGGAGCGCTGCGATCGGCGCCACCGAGGCCTTCACCTACAAGCGTCAATCCGCCGATCCGACCTTGCCGCTGCGACGTCGGGAGGACGATTCCCGACCGACACGAAAGGCTCGACATGTCCAAGGCCAACCCCAGGAACCGCGATCCGATCACCAACGCGCCGGGCGCGCATCCCGTCGGTGCCGGGGTCGGTGCCGCCGGTGGCGCGTTGACGGGTGCGGCGGTCGGCTCCGTGGTCGGCCCGGTCGGCACCATCGCGGGCGGCGTCATCGGCGCGATCGCCGGCGGGCTGGCCGGCAAGGAAGTCGCGGAAAGCGCCAACCCGACGCAGGGCGGGCCGCCGAGCGAGCACACGCTGGCCACCGGAGTGGGTGCGAGCGCCGGCGCCCTGGCCGGCGCTTCCGTGGGCTCCATCGCCGGGCCACTGGGAACGGCGGTCGGTGCAGCGCTCGGCGGCCTTTCCGGCGGCGTGGCGGGAGAGGGCCTTGCCGACGTCGTCAACCCCCACGCGGACGACTAATTGGAGGAGTCGTCGACCCGCAACTACCTGATCGCGGCATGGCTGGTCGCCGCGGCGCTGTTGTGGTTGGTGCTGCGCTTCGATCTGCTGCCTGCCCTGCTGGCAGGGCTGCTCGTCTTCGAGCTGGTGCACGTCCTGAGCCTGCGCCTGAGGACCGTGCGCGAGCGCCGGGCCAGGATCCTGGCGGTGGCCTTCATCGCAGCGGTGGTGGTCGGCCTGCTGAGCGTGGCGATCTTCGCGGCCACGCTCTTCTTCCGCAGCGATACGGGCGGATATGTTCTCTTGCTGAAGAAGGGCTCGGACGTCATCCAGAGCTGGCGCGGCCTCCTTCCCCCGTGGCTCGTCCACTCGCTGCCGACGGATGCCGAGGGTCTGCAGAGCAACATCGCGTCCTGGCTGAAGGAACACCTCGCCGCCGTGCAGACGTTCGGACACGAGGGAACGCGAATCCTGGTGCGGATCGTGATCGGCATGGTGATCGGCGCGCTCATCGCGCTGCGCCAGGCCGATCCCCCGGCGGCCTACCGCCCGATGGCCCGGGCGCTTGCCGATCGCGCCATCCGATTCGGCGCGGCGTTTCGCCGCGTCGTCTTCGCCCAGGTGCGGATCGCAGCGGTGAATGCGGCGCTGACCGCGCTCTACCTGGCGATCGTGCTGCCGCTGCTGGGCATCCAGCTTCCGCTCGTCAAGACGATGATCGCGGTGACTTTCATCGCCGGCCTCGTGCCGGTCTTCGGCAACCTGATCTCGAACGTCGTGGTGGTGGTCGTCAGCCTGAGCGTGTCGCCTTTCGTGGCCCTTGCTTCATTGACCTACCTGGTCGTCATCCACAAGCTCGAGTACTTTCTCAACGCGCGGCTGGTGGGAACGCAGATCCAGGCTCGCGCCTGGGAGCTCCTTCTCGCCATGCTGGTCATGGAGGCGGTGTTCGGCGTTGCCGGGTTGATCGCGGCGCCGATCTACTACGCCTACCTGAAGGACGAGTTGACGTCGAAGAAGTGGGTGTGAC
>JBDSLQ010000088.1:0-5953 GCA_039916285.1 Caldimonas sp. | reverse complement strand
CTGGCGCATGCCCTGATCGCCAACTATCCCGAGGTCTACCTGATCGTCCTGCTGGTAGACGAGCGGCCCGAGGAAGTGACCGAGATGCAGCGCACCGTGCGCGGCGAAGTGATCAGCTCGACCTTCGACGAGCCCGCCGCCCGCCACGTGCAGGTCGCCGAGATGGTCATCGAGCGCGCCAAACGGCTGGTCGAGATGAAGAAGGATGTCGTCATCCTGCTCGACTCGATCACCCGGCTCGCACGGGCCTACAACAATGTCCTGCCGTCGTCGGGCAAGGTGCTCACCGGCGGCGTCGACGCCAACGCGCTGCAGCGGCCAAAGCGATTCTTCGGCGCCGCCCGCAACATCGAGGAAGGCGGGTCGCTCACCATCATCGGCACGGCCCTGGTCGAGACCGGCAGCCGGATGGACGAGGTCATCTACGAGGAGTTCAAGGGCACCGGCAACTGCGAGATCCACCTCGACCGCCGCATGTCCGAGAAGCGCGTCTACCCGTCGATCCTGCTCAACAAGAGCGGCACCCGGCGCGAGGAACTGCTGCTCAAGCCAGAGATCCTTCAGAAAAGCTGGATCCTGCGAAAGCTTCTCTACTCGATGGACGAGATCGAGGCGATGGAGTTCATCCTCGAGAAGATGAAGGCGACCAAGAACAACCTGGACTTCTTCGACATGATGCGCCGCGGCGGCTAGCTCGCCGGCTCTCGCCCGGCTACAATGCGGGGTTATTCGGAAAGTGCGCCGCTGAAGGCTCTTCAGCGCGGCGTGGCTCCCGGCACCACCAGCAAAGGCATACCGTGAAAGAAGGCATCCACCCCGCGTATCGAGAAGTCTGCTTCGTCGATCTCTCCAACGGCTTCAAGTTCGTCACCCGCTCGTGCGCCCAGACGCGGGAGACCGTGAAGATGGATGATGGCCGCGAGCTCCCGCTCTACAAGCTCGAGAGCACGAGCGAGTCTCACCCGTTCTACACCGGCACCCAGAAGAGCGTCGATTCGCTTGGCGGCCGGGTCGAGAAATTCCGCAACAAGTTCGCCCACCTCGGCG
This sequence comes from Caldimonas sp., assembly GCA_039916285.1. Classification (GTDB taxonomy): domain Bacteria; phylum Pseudomonadota; class Gammaproteobacteria; order Burkholderiales; family Burkholderiaceae_C; genus Schlegelella_A. The sequence goes on along the minus strand of JBDSLQ010000088.1, from coordinate 4,906 downwards.
CCAAGAAGTAGCGCGTCGCGGCGGCTCACGCAAGCGGCAGCACCTGCTTGCGTATCCCAAAAGGCAGCTTCGGCTGCCTTTTTCGTGGGCATAGGGCGAGCCACGAAGCCACGCGATGCTTGTTGCATCATTCGCGGTCGCCGCTTTCGATCCCGCGTGAACCCCCCGAACCCCGCCCTCGTCAGCCAGCGCGACGCCGAGCCGCTGCCTCGCCTGGCACTGTTCGTCCTGAGCGCGGCCTACGTGCTGCCCGGTCTGTTCGGCCGCGACCCGTGGAAGAGCGCCGACATCACGGCGTTCGGCTACATCGTCAACATCGCGCAAGGCAAGACGCCGTGGCTGGCGCCAACGGTCGGCGGGCTGCCTGCCGACGGCGCCCTCCTGCCCTACTGGATCGGCGCGTTCTTCGTCCGCCTGCTCAGCCCGATGGTCGATCCGACCCTCGCCGCGCGCATCCCGTTCGCGCTCCTGCTGGCGCTGGCGCTGTCGCTCACCTGGTATGCGGCGTATCACCTGGCGCGGTCCGAATCGGCGCAGCCGCTGCCCTTCGCCTTCGGCGGCGAGGCCGAGCCGGTCCACTACGCGCGGGCAATCGCCGACGGCGCGCTGCTGGCGCTGATCGCTTCACTGGGCCTGCTCCAGCTCGGCCACGAAACGACGCCGGAGCTGGTACAGCTCGCGGCCGTGACGCTCTACCTCTACGGTCTCGCCGCGGCGCCGCACCAGGGGCTGAAAGGCGCGCCGATGGCCGCGCTCGCGGTCGTCGTCCTCGCGGCCAGTGGCGCGCCAAGCATCGCCATGCTGCTCGCGGGCGTCGGCGCCATCACCCTGTCGATCGGCGCCGGGAAGCCGGCGTGGCGCGAAGCCGGCTGGCTCGCGCTCGGCGCGATCGTCGGCGCCGTCGCCGCGACCGGCCTCGGCGCCTGGGCGAACCGCCTCGGCAGCTACCAGGGCGCGGCACCGGCGATCGGCCTCGTCCGCCAGATCGTCTGGTTCGCCTGGCCGGCGTGGCTGCTCGCCTTGTGGACGCTCTGGCAATGGCGGCGCCGCCTCGCCAGCCGCCACATCGTCGTGCCGCTCGCCGTCGCGGCGACGCTGTTCGCCGTCTGGCTCGCCATGGCCGGCAGCGATCGAGCGCTGATGCTGGCGTTGCCGCCGCTCGCGGTGCTCGCGGCGTTCGCCTTGCCGACGCTGAAGCGAAGCACCGCTGCGGCGATCGACTGGTTCTCGGTGTTCTTCTTCACGATCGCGGTCGCGACCGGCTGGATCTTCTACATCGCCATGCAGACCGGCACGCCGGCCAAGCTCGCCGCCAACGTCGCCAAGCTGTCGCCGGGTTATCCGAACGTCTTCTCGTCCCTCGCCCTTGCGCTCGCGCTGGCGGGAACGATCGCCTGGCTCTGGCTGGTGCGCTGGCGGACCGGACGCCATCGCCATCCGTTGTGGAAGAGCCTGGTCCTGCCGGCCGGCGGCGTCAGCATCTGCTGGCTCCTGGTCATGACGCTGCTTCTGCCGCCGCTCGACAACGCGCGCAGCTATCGCTCGATGGTGCAGCGGATCGCGCAGCAGGTGCCGAAAAGCGCATGCATCGCCGCGCCGGGGATGGCGCGCGCCCAGGTCGTCGCGCTCGAGTATCTCGGCGGCTATCGCGTCGATGCCATGGCGACCGCGACCGGCACCCGCTGCGATTTCCTCTTCCTGACGCGGACCGCGAAGCTGCCCGCGGCACCGTGGCAATTCCTCGGCCGCGAGCGCCGGAACCGCGGCGATGACGACGTCACCGACATCTATCGGCGTGGCGCGCCGGCCTGATCGGCCGGCTCTCAGCTCGCCGTGAGTCGGACGTCGTCGGCCAGGATGCCCGGCTCCGGCGCGTTATCCGTTGCCTCGGCAGGCGCCAGACGAACGCGCACGGGAGGGAATACGAGGCGAAACGTCGAGCCCTTGCCCGGCTCGCTGGCAATGTCGAGCTCGCCGCCATGGCGCTGCATCACGTGCTTGACGATGGCCAGGCCCAACCCGGTCCCGCCCGATTCGCGCGAGCGGCTGCCGTCGACGCGATAGAACCGCTCGGTCAGGCGCGAGAGGTGGACGCGCGCGATCCCCGGGCCGCTGTCGGCGACCGACACTTCGCCGCGGCCGTTGTCGGCGATCCGCCAGGCGACATCGACGCGACCGCCGTCGGGCGTATAGCGGACCGCATTGCCCACCAGGTTGCCGATCGCGCTCCGCAGCTCGCTCTCGACACCGGCGACCGCGGCACCGGCCGGGCTCGCGAAAGCGACGGCATGGCGACCTGCCGACAGCGCACGCGCTTCTGCCTCGACGTGGCGGAACAGCGCGCCGACCTCGACCCAGTGGTCACCCCCGGGACGCGGGCTGCCCTCGAGCCGGGCCAGCGTCAGCAGGTCGGCGACGAGGTCACCCATGCGCGCCGCCTGCTGCGCCATCAGGGTGACGACGCGCTTCTGCTCGGCCTCGGTGAGCGGCAGGTTGCGCAGGGTCTCGAGGAAACCCGACAGCACGGTGAGCGGCGTGCGGATCTCGTGCGAGACGTTGGCGACAAAGTCGCGCCGCATTGCCTCAGCGCGCTCGCGCTCGGTCAGGTCCTGCGACAGGACGAGCTTCTGGTCGTCGTCGTAGCGGCGGATCATCACCTGCAGCGAGCCGGGCCCGCGCAGCGGATGCAGCGTCACCGGCTCGTCGAAGTCGCCCGCCTGCAGGTAGGCGACGAATTCGGGCGATCGGATCAGGTTGGTGACGCGCTGACGCCGGTCGCGCTGCGGGTCGAGGCCGAAGTGATCGGCGGCGCGGGAGTTGCACCACTCGATCTGGTCGCCTCCATCGAGCAGGAGAACGCCGTTGGGCGACGCCTCCATCGCGGCGACGAACTGCGAAAGGCGCGTCCGCTCCGCCTCGGCGGTGCGCTCGAGCCCGCGCAGGCTGCGCTCGACGCGGTAGCCGATCTCGCCCCAGAAGCCGGCGTCGCGCGGCGCGGGCTCGTCGTGCGAGCCGCGCAGCCAGCGCATCAGGCGCCAGCCGCGCAGCGCGTCGATCGCGACGACGCCGGCAAAGCCGAGCACGCCGCCGGCCAGAAGGCCGACCACGGTGCTGCGGTTGCCGCCGACGACCGTGCCGACGAAGGCACCGGCTGCCATGGCGAGCATTCCGACCAGGAAGCGCGGCAGCAGTCCGTCCATGGCCGCCGCTCGCCGCCGTCAGGCTGCCGTCACGGCCTGCTGCGGCCCGGCGAGGCGATAGCCGGAGCCGCGCACGGTTTCGATCATGTGCTGGCAGTCGGCGACGGCGAGCGTCTCGCGCAAGCGCTTGATGTGGACGTCGACGGTTCGCTCCTCGATGAAGACGTGGTCGCCCCAGACCCGGTCGAGCAGCTGCGTGCGGCTGTGGACCCGCTCGGGATGCGTCATCAGGAAGTGGAGCAGCCTGAACTCGGTGGCGCCGATCCGGACCTCCCGGCCCCGGCTCGTGAGCCGGTGCGTCGCCGGATTGAGCAGCAGCGGACCGACCTCGACCGCCGCGTCGAGCGCATCGGGCGAACGGCGCCGCAGCAAGGCGCGGATGCGCGCCAGCAGCTCGTTGACCGAGAACGGCTTGCTGAGGTAGTCGTCGGCGCCTGCGTCGAGGCCCGAGACCTTGTCGGCCTCGTCGGCGCGCGCCGTCAGCATGATGATCGGCAGTGCCCGCGTCCGCGCCGCGAGGCGCCATTGGCGCGCCAGCGCGTGGCCGCTCTGCCCGGGCAGCATCCAGTCGAGGATCACCAGGTGAGGCAGGACCTCGTCGACGGCCGCCTGCGCCTGCGCCGCGTCGGCAGCGACGGTCACCTCGAAACCGGCGTGGCGCAGGTTGATCGACAGCAGCTCGGCGATCGCGGCTTCGTCCTCGACGATCAGGATTCGGCTCATCTTCGTACAGCCTCGGCTAGCGGACCAGGGTTTCGATCATCCCCACCGAATTGTGGCGAACGTCGGTGCCCTTGACGATGTAGATGATCTGCTCGGCCAGGTTCTTGGCATGGTCGCCGACGCGCTCGATCGCCTTGGCGACGAAGATCAGGTCGATGCTCGACGAGATCGTGCGCGCGTCTTCCATCATGAAGGTGATCAGCTTCCTCAGCAGACCCTCGAACTCCTGGTCGATCAGGTCGTCGCGCTTGAGCACCTCGACGGCGCGGTCGACGTCGAGACGGGCGAACGCGTCGAGCGCCTTCCTCAGCTGCGAAACGGCAAGCTCGGACTCGTAGGCCAGGTCGTTCACCGGCAGGCGCAGCCGGCTCGAGACGCCCGAGTTGACGAGCCGCTGCACCGTGCGCGCGATCCGCGCCGCCTCGTCGCCGACGCGCTCGAGGTTGGCGATCGTCTTCGAGATCGCGATCAGCAGGCGCAGGTCCCGCGCCGTCGGCTGGCGCCGGGCGATGATGGTCGAGAGGTCGAGGTCGATCTCGACCTCGGTGCGGTTGACGATCTCCTCCGTGCGCAGCACCTCCGAGGCGATGTCGCTGCTGAAGTTGACGAGCGCGTGCACGGCGCGCGCGACCTGCGACTCGACCATGCCGCCCATCTCGAGAACGCGCGTGGAGATGCCGCTCAGCTCGGCGTCGAACTGGGTCGACAGGTGGCGATCGTTCATGGTGCCCTCTCGTTTCGTTCGCGTCAGCCGAAGCGCCCGGTGATGTAGTCCTCGGTGTCCTTCTTTTTCGGCCGCATGAAGACGTCGTTGGTGCGGCCGAACTCGATCAGGTCGCCCAGGTACATGTAGGCCGTGAAGTCGGAGCAGCGCGCCGCCTGCTGCATGTTGTGGGTGACGATCACCACGGTGTAGTCGGTCTTCAGCTCGTGGATCAGCTCCTCGATCTTGCCGGTCGAGATCGGGTCGAGCGCCGAGCACG
>JBDSLQ010000087.1:0-2789 GCA_039916285.1 Caldimonas sp. | reverse complement strand
TTCTGGTCGCCGAAGAGCGTCAGCCACGCGATCACGTCGAAGTAGCCGGTGCCCGACGACGCCGGGTTCGGCATGACGACCTGCCCCTTGTAGATCGGCTTGGTCAGGTCCTTCCAGGTCTCCGGCTTGGGAATGCCCTTCTTCTGCGCCTCGACCGTGTTGAAGCAGATCGTCGCGCCCCAGACGTCCATGCCAAACCACGCCGGTGGGCTTTTCTTGTCGCGGTAGGCGGCCATGATCGCGTCGAGATTGATCGGCGCGTACGGCACCAGCATGCCTTGCGAATCGAGCAGGGCCAGGCTGGATGCGGCCACGCCCATGACGACGTCGGCCTGCGGATTCGCCTTTTCGGCGAGCAGCTTGGCGGTGATGACGCCGGTCGAGTCGCGAACCCACTTGATCTCGATGTTCGGATTGACCCTTGTGAAGCCAGCCTCGTAGGCCTTGAGCTGGTCGGTCTCGAGCGCCGTGTAGACCGTGAGCTGGGTCTTCTGCGCCGCTGCGCCTGCCGCGACCGCGACGAGGACTGCACCGAGCACCGCTTTAAGTGAGGCCGAAATCATGCGCATCTCCCTGATGTCTGGTGTTTGAGGAACGGATCGGTGGCACGACCCACGTGCAAAGCCTATGCCAGTTCCGTGACGGCTCGGCGGCGGACCCGGCGCAGTCTCAACTGTGCCAAAAGCGAAGTCAACTGTTTTCTGAAGATTGTTGACAATCTGCTTCTCTTCGCTTCTACTGCCCTGATGCCCGCCGTTGCCGCGGCCGCCGCGCCGCACCCGACCATCACGCTGCTGCAGACGAGTTCGCTCTCGAGCGTCGTCCAGGGCGAGCTCGAACGCATGATCCTCTCGGGCGAGTTGCGGCCGGGCGAAAAGCTTACCGAGATGGCGCTCGCCGCCCGCCTGGGCGTCTCGCGCGGGCCGCTGCGCGAGGCCTTTCGCATGCTCGACGAGGCCGGGCTCGTGCGCACCGAGAAGAACCGCGGCGTCTTCGTGCGCGCCCTTCCGGTCGAAGAGGCGATGGAGATTTTTGACTTGCGTGCGTCGATGGACGAGCTGGTCGGGCGCCGTCTGGCCGGATCGATGCTGCCCGCCAATCTGAAGGAGATCCGCGCACTGGTCGAGCAGATGGAACAGGCGGTCAAGGCCAAGGACCCCCAGCGCTACCACCTGCTCAACCTGCAATTCCACGACCGGCTCGTCGAGATGGCGGGCAACGCCAAGCTGACGGCCATCTATCGCAAGCTGATCAAGGAGCTGAGCTTGTTCCGGCGCTTCAACCTCGCCGACGGCGTGCTGATGCCGATCTCGGTCGGTGAGCACCGGCAGATCGTCAAGGCCATCGCGTCGGGCGATCGCGAGGCGGCCGGCCGGGCGATGTACGACCACGTCATGGAGAGCAAGGAACGCACGATCAAGAACCACCAGCAATCCCTTGCGGCGGCGAGCCGCGGCGAGCCGCCCAAGGCGCCGCGATGATCACCGTCAACGGCCGCCGCTACGCGCTGGCGCACCAGCCGACGGTCGTCGTCTGCGTCGACGGCTGCGAGCCCGACTACATCGCCCAGTCGGTCGCGCACGGCCACGTACCGTGGCTGAAGGAAGTGCTCGCGACCGGCACGACGCTCGTCGCCGATTGCGTCATCCCGAGCTTCACCAACCCGAACAACCTCTCGATCGTCACCGGCGCGCCGCCTTCGGTCCACGGCATCTGCGGCAACTACCTGTTCGACGTCGCCACCGGTGAGGAAGTGATGATGAACGACCCGAAGTGGCTGCGCGCGCCGACGATCCTCGCCGAGCTCGCCAATGCCGGCCAGTTCGTCGCCGTCGTCACTGCCAAGGACAAGCTCAGGAAGCTCCTCGGCCACCGTCTCAAGGGAATCTGCTTCTCGGCCGAGAAGGCCGACGAGGCGAGCGAGGACGAGAACGGCATCGACGGCGTCGTCGAGCGCGTCGGCATGCCGGTGCCTTCGGTCTACAGCGCCGAGCTTTCGGAGTTCGTGTTCGCCGCCGGCGTCGAGCTGATGTCTCATGAACGCCGCCCCGACGTGATGTATCTCTCGACCACCGACTACGTGCAGCACAAGCACGCCCCGGGAACCGACGGCGCCGACGCGTTCTATCGCATGATGGACGGCTACCTCGGCAAGCTCGATTCCATGGGCTGCACGATCGTGCTCACGGCAGACCACGGGATGAACGCGAAGACGAAGATGGACTCGGCGCCCGACGTCGTCTACCTCCAGGACACCCTCGACGGCTGGCTCGGCGCGGCCGTCGCCCGCGTCATCCTCCCCATCACCGACCCGGACGTCGTCCACCACGGTGCGCTCGGCTCGTTCGCCACGGTCTACCTGCCCGACGGCAGCGATTCCGGCGCGGTGGCCGAACGCATCCGCGCCATGCGCGGGATCGAGTCGGTGCGAACGCGCGCCGAAGCGGCGGCGTTCTTCGAGCTGCCGGCCGATCGCATTGGCGACCTGATCGTCGTCGCCGAGCGCTCGACCGTGATCGGCACGTCGGTGGCGCGCCACGACCTCTCCGGCCTCGACGCGCCGCTTCGCTCGCACGGCGGCGTCTCCGAGCAGCGCGTACCGCTGATCGTCAACCGCAAGCTCCGCGACATCGACCCGGCACGGCGCTGGCGCAACTTCGACGCCTTCGACCTCGCCCTGAATCATGTCCCGTGATGCCGCCCCCGCCCGGCCCCCCGAAGGGGGCGGCGCGCCCCCTCGGGGGGCAGCGACCACCGGGAGCGTGGGGGCCGTCATTTCGTACAGGCAT
>JBDSLQ010000086.1:0-3214 GCA_039916285.1 Caldimonas sp. | reverse complement strand
GCGGTGTTCACCAACTTCACCCAGGACCACCTCGACTACCACGGCGACATGCGCGCCTACTGGCAGGCCAAGGCGCAGCTGTTCGCGTGGCCGGGGCTGCGCTCGGCGGTCGTCAATCTCGACGACGCGCAAGGGCTCGAGCTCGCCGAATCGCTCGCCGGCTCCGGCGTCGACCGCTGGACGGTGTCGATGCGCGGCGCGCCGGCGCGCCTGCGCGGCGAAGCGCTTCGCCACGATCGCCACGGCCTCGCCTTCGACGTCGTCGAGGGCGAAGAGCGCGCCGCGATCGCGACGCCGCTGATCGGCGACTACAACGTCGCCAACCTGCTCTGCGTCATCGGCGTCCTGCGCGCGCTCGGCATCGCGCTCGCCGACGCGGCGGCGGCGTGCTCGGCGCTGACACCGGTGCCGGGCCGCATGCAGCGCATCAGCGTGCCGGACGGCATTCGCCCCGAGAGCTCGCCCGAGGTCGTCGTCGACTACGCGCACACCCCCGATGCGCTCGAGAAGGCGCTCGCCGCGCTCGCCCCGCTCGCCAAGGCGCGCGGCGGCACGCTCTGGTGCGTGTTCGGCTGCGGCGGCAATCGCGACGCCGCCAAGCGGCCGCTGATGGGCGCGATCGCCCGCCGGCTCGCCGGCCGCGTCGTCGTCACCAGCGACAACCCGCGCCTCGAGTCGCCCGACCTGATCCTGGCGCAGATCCTCGCCGGCACCGTCGGACACGACGATGTCGACGTCATCGAGAACCGCGCCGAGGCGATCGGCCATGCGATCGGCAGCGCCGACGCGGCCGACGTCGTCCTGATCGCCGGCAAGGGCCACGAGGACTACCAGGACGTCGCCGGCGCGCGCGTTCCGTTCTCCGATGCGGCGCAGGCGGAGAAGGCGCTCGCCGCACGCGGCGCGGCGGCCGATGGCAGCGCGCCTGCGGCGAGGTCGCCGGCGAGATCGGCGGCGATGATGACCCTCGACGACGCCGCTCGGATGCTGCCCGGCGCCCGCATCGTCGGCAGCGCGACGACGCAGATCGCGCGCGTGCACAGCGACACGCGCAGCGTCGGGCCGGGCGATCTCTTCGTCGCCTTGCGCGGCGAGCGCTTCGATGCCCACGCCTACCTCGCCGAGGCCAAGGCGGGCGGCGCCGTCGCCGCGCTCGCCGAGCGCGGCCTCGAGGAGACGGCGTTGCCCGGGCTGGTCGTCGAAGACAGCCGGCGTGCCCTCGGCGAGCTGGCCGCGGCCTGGCGGCGCCGCTTCGCCATGCCGCTCGTCGCCGTCACCGGCAGCAACGGCAAGACGACGGTGACACAGATGATCGCGGCGATCTTTCGCGCCTGGCTCGGTGAGGCGGCCTTCGCGACCGTTGGCAACTTCAACAACGACATCGGCCTGCCGTTGACGCTGCTCCGCCTGCGCGAAGGCTGCCGCGCGGCGGTCGTCGAGCTCGGAATGAACCACGCCGGCGAGATCGCCCGCCTGGCCCAGATCGCTGCGCCGACGATCGCGCTCGTCAACAACGCGCAGCGCGAGCACCTCGAGTTCATGGCCAGTGTCGAAGCGGTCGCGCGCGAGAACGGCACGGCGATCGCGGCGCTCGGCGACGACGGCATCGCCATCTTCCCGGCCGACGACGCGCACGCGCCGACCTGGCGCGAGATCGCGGCCGGGCGCCGGACGCTGACTTTCGGCCTCCATGCCCCGGCCGACGTGTGCGGCAGCGCGCTCTGGCAGGGCGACCATTGGGCCGTGGCCATGCAGACGCCGGCCGGTGCCGCGGCCTTTTCGCTTGCCGTCGCCGGCCTTCACAACGTGCGCAACGCGCTCGCAGCGAGCACGGCTGCGCTGGCGGCGGGCTGTCCGCTCGAAGCGCTCGTGCGCGGCTTGGAGAGCTTCGCCGCGGTGCGCGGCCGATCGCAGACGAGGCGCTTCGCGCGCGGCGGTGCCGACGTGACGCTCGTCGACGACACCTACAACTCCAATCCCGACTCGGTTCGTGCCGCGATCGACGTGCTGGCGTCGCTGCCGTCGCCACGCTGGCTGATCCTCGGCGACATGGGCGAGGTCGGCGACCAGGGGCCGGCGTTCCACCGCGAGGTCGGTGCCTACGCGCACGAGCGCGGCATCGAATCGCTCTGGACGGCGGGCGCGGAAAGCGCGAACACGGCGGCGCCGTTCGCCGGCGCGCGCGCCTTTGCGGAGGTCGATGCACTGATCGCCGCGCTCGGCGAAGCGCCGGCGGCGGCGTCGGTGCTGGTCAAGGGCTCGCGCTTCATGCGCATGGAGCGCGTCGTCGCCGCGCTCACCGGCGAAGCAGCGGGAGATGCGCATGCTGCCTAGCCTCGCCAGGGATCGGAGGCGCCATGCTGCTTAGCCTGGCGCAGTGGCTGCAGGCGTACTCGCCGGAATTCGGCTTCATGCGCGTCTTCCAGTACATCACCTTTCGCGCCGTGATGGCCGCGATGACATCGCTGGTCATCGGCCTGGTGTTCGGGCCCTGGGTGATCCGCCGGCTCGCCGCGCTCAAGATCGGCCAGCCGATTCGCTCGTACGGACTGGAGTCGCATCATTCCAAGAGCGGCACACCGACGATGGGCGGCGTGCTGATCCTGCTCGGCATCGGCGTCTCGACGCTGCTCTGGTTCGACTGGTCGAACCGCTTCGTCTGGATCGTCATGGTCGTGACGATCGGCTTCGGCGCGATCGGCTGGGTCGACGACTGGCGAAAGGTTGTCCAGAAGAACCCGGAAGGGATGTCCTCGGGCGAGAAGTACTTCTGGCAGTCGGTGATCGGCATCATCGCCGCGCTCTACCTCGCGTTCTCCGTCAGCGAGACCTCCAACCTGCGCGTCCTCGAGCTGTTCCTGCGCTGGGTGCAGAGCGGCTTCTCGAACGACCTGCCGCCCAAGGCCGACCTGATCGTGCCGTTCTTCAAGACCGTCAGCTATCCGCTCGGCGTGTTCGGCTTCATCGCGCTCACCTACTTCGTCATCGTCGGCGCCAGCAACGCGGTCAACCTCACCGACGGCCTCGATGGCCTGGCGATCATGCCGGTGGTGATGGTCGGCTCGGCGCTCGGCGTGTTCGCGTACGTCACGGGCAGCTCGGTCTATTCGCGCTACCTGCTGTTCCCCTACATCCCGGGTGCCGGCGAGCTGCTCATCTTCTGCGCGGCGATGGCGGGCGCCGGGCTGGCGTTCCTCTGGTTCAACACCCACCC
>JBDSLQ010000085.1:0-3269 GCA_039916285.1 Caldimonas sp. | reverse complement strand
CGGCTGGCTCGTCGATGCTGCCGCTGGCCGCCGCAAGCCGCAGCCGCTGCTCGAGCCAGGGCGCCTGCTGGTCGACGGCGACCTGCATGTCGATGGCGACGGCGTCGAGGTGCCGGCGCGCCAGCGCCGTGTCGCCGAGCGCCCTCGCGGCGGCACAGCCGATCCAGGCGCAGGCGAAGCGATCTTCGAGCCGCTCGAGTCCCGCCGCGGGCGGCAAGGCGGCCAGGGCGTCGACCGGGCGGTGCTCGGCGAGGGCCAGCCACGCCCTCTTCCACGATTGCTGCGCGGCGTAGACGTTGCCCTCGTGGTCCGCGGCCAGCGGCGCGAGCAGCGCCTCGGCGTCGTCGACCAGCCGCCTCGCACGATCGAGGTCGCCGATCAGCAGGAACAGGTCGACGACGAGATGCAACGCGCCGACTCGTCCGGTCGGCTGGCCCTCCACCGCCGCAAAGGCAATGAGCCGATCGCCCGCGCTGCGGGCCGCGTCGACCTCGCCGCGCAGGAAGTGCACGAAGTAGCGCGCTTCGCGAAAGGCGAGCTCGGCGTGCCGGTGCTCGAATCCCGGGGCGAGCGCTTCGCCTTCGTCGAGCAAGGCCGCCGCGGCGTCGATGTCGCCGCCATCGGTGAGCAGCTTCACCAGGTTGAGGATCGCGCCGCGCTGCGCCGCCACGTTGCCGGAGCGTGCCGCCAGGGCGCGCGCCCTCTGAAGGTCGGCGGCCGCTTCGGCCACCCGGCCCAGGTGGTTATGCACCAGGCCGCAGACGGTGAGTGCCCGCGCCAGTCCGGCAGAAGCTTCGATCGATTCGTGCACCGTCACCGCGCGCCGTGCCGCGATCGCGGCGGCCGAAAGCTCGCCGCGCCGATAGGCCGACATGGCGTAGCTGAGCAACAGCGCGCCGAACTGCGGCCGCGCCGACGGCTCGCCCTCGAGCAGGGCCATGGCTTCGCTCAGGAGCGCCTGCGCTTCGCCTTGCCGGCCGTGCAGCGACAAGGCCGCGCCGCGAACGGCGAGCGCCTGCGCACGCTGCGCCGGCCCGGCTCCCGCCAGGTCGCTCGCCAGCGAGTCGACGAGCGCGAGCGATTCGGCGATCCGATCAGTGCCGCAGAGATGCTCGGCGCGATCGAGCTGCACGCCCAGGACGGCAAGCCTGCCGACGGCGGCGTCGTGGTCGGCCGCGGCTGCTTCGGCCGCGGCGGCGAAGGCCGCGTCGGCCGCGGCCCGGTCGGTGCTCCGCATGTGCAAGTGCGCCATCGCGACATGGACCCCGGCAGCCGTTCGGCCGACGGCGCCATCGGCCAGGGCCTGCCGGTAGTGAGCGGCCGAATCGGCCAGCGCATGGACGCGAAGCGCAGCCTCGGCCGCCATGACGCGCCAGCGCACCGCCATCGCCGGGCGCAGCGCCGCCTCCCACTGCGCCGCAACCAACGCCGGCAGGGCTCGGCCCGACTCCATCTCGCCAGCGAGCCGCTCGTGCAGCAACCGGCGCCGTCCCGCGGACAGGCCCTGAACGAGCGATTGACGAACCAGATCGTGGGAAAACCGCCAGCCGTTGTTCGAATCCCGGATGAGGTGCGCGGCCTGGGCATGTTCGAGAGCGGCCACCACGGATTCCTCGTCGACCTTGCTCACGATCGCCAGCAGGTGCGGCTCCATGTCGCCGCCCATGAGCGCCGCCACCTCGAGCAGCCGCTGCACCGGCACGCCGAGGGCGCGCACGCGCGCGAGCACGGCGGCACGAACGCTGGGCGGCACCGGCAACTCGGCGTAGCTTTCGGTGTGCTCGTCGAACGGTGTGCTCCAGCCGCCGGCAGTGGCGACGAGCAATCCCTGCGCGAACAGATGGCGCAGTGTTTCGAGGAGGAAGAACGGGTTGCCCTCGGTGGCTTCGTGCAGGCGCTGCGAGAAGAGGCGCCCGCCGGGCGAGCCGGACAGCGCATGCGTCAGCGCAAGCACCTCACCGGGGTCCATGCCCTCCAGTGCCACTGCCACGGCGCGCCGGCTGTCGATGTCGGCGCGCTGGCGTTCGAGGGCCGCTGTCGGGAGCTGGGCGCTCCGATAGACGATGACCCAGGCCACCGTTTCATCCGTCGCAGGGGCCGGGTCGTCGAGGCGGGACCAGAGCTCCACGCTCGCCGAGTCGCCCCATTGCCAATCGTCGAGAACGAGGGCGCTGAAGTTTCCCTGCATCAGCAGCCGCCAGGCCTCGGCGGTGGCTGCCAGCAGGCGCTGCCTCGCGTCGGCGGTCGGCAAGGCCTGCGGCGGCTCGCCCAGCTCCGGCATCAGCTGCGACAGCTCGCGCCGAACCCATTCGGGCAGTTCGACATCGGGCGCCGAGTCGCGCAGGGCGCGCAGCAGGCGCACCACCGAGGCGTAAGGCAGCTCGGCGTCCTGCGGCTCGCAGGCGACGCGCAGCCAGGGGCCGCGGGCCGACGCGACTTCGCTGGCCAGGCGCGTCTTGCCGATCCCCGCCGGTCCGTGCAGGTAGACGCGCTGGCCGCGTGCCCAGGCAGCCTCGATCTCCTGCTGCGAACCGCCGCGCGCAACGTACGGTGCGATCGCCGGCATGCCGGTGGCTGTCGCGGCAACCGCGGCGGATGCGACCGGCGCCGTGGTTTCGACCGCCGGCCCGAGGCGACCTCGCAAGTCGAGCGCCAGCAGGCGCGCCGCCTCCGACGGTGCGACGTCGAGCTCGTCGCGCAAAGCATCGGCGTAGCGCTGATAGTCGTGCAAGGCGCCGACCGGATCGCCGAGCCCGGCCCGCAGCCGCATCACCTGCAACGCCGCCGATTCGTCGCAGGGTTCGGCCGCCAGGCGCTGCGCATGCAGCGCCAGCGCCGCCGCGAGGTCGCCCCGCTGCTCGCTGGCGCCGGCCTCGCGGGCCAGAAGCTCGAGCCGGCGGTTGGCGAGCTGGCCGCGCCAGCGCTGCAACCAGACATCGAGCTCAGGGCTGCCGACGCCATCGAGCCCTTCGAAGGCCGGTAGGCCGATATCAGAAAGGGCTTGGTCGCGCAGCAGGCGCAGCGCATCGACGGCAAGAGCGGGATGAAGGCTGATAGCGCCGTCGGCCGCCTCGACCAGCGGCACGCCCAGTTCGCGCAGCCGGAACAGCTCGCGCCTCAGGTTGCGCCGCGCGCCGGCCGGTTCGACCTCGGGCCAGAGGAGCGAGGCCAGACGTTCGCGCGTGACGCCGGCGTCGAGCGCGGTCACGGCGAGCAGCGCCAGCGCCTTGCGCGAGCCGACCCGAACGGCCTGGTCGCCCTGCAGGAGC
>JBDSLQ010000084.1:0-11000 GCA_039916285.1 Caldimonas sp. | reverse complement strand
GTATGATGAATTTGTCCGTTGCGCTCGCGTGAACTCTATATTTCCTTGAACCGATGCTCGCAAGAGCAAGGGCTTGGAACATCGCCAGGCAGGTGTGATCGTCTCGCGTCAGATGAACCCGAAACCTAGCTGACCTCGCCCACCTGAACTGCCTGGGTTCAGGAATGCGGTTCACGGTGCGCGGCGGACACCTTATTGCGAGACCGTCGCCGCCGATGCGCTACTGGTTGATGAAGAGCGAGCCAAGTGAGTGCTCGATCGACGACGCGGCGGCGGCGCCGAAGTCGACCGTCGCGTGGGTCGGCGTGCGCAACTTCCAGGCGCGCAACTTCATGAGGAACGACATGGCGCCGGGCGACGCCGTCCTGTTCTATCACTCGTCGTGCCCGGAGCCGGGCATCGCCGGCCTGGCCGAGGTCGCCTCGGCCGCCTATCCCGACGCGACGCAGTTCGACTCGAAGAGCCCCTACTTCGACGCCAAGTCGCGTGCCGAGAAGCCACGCTGGTACCTCGTCGACGTCAAGGCGCTGAGGAAGACGCGGCTGCTCTCGCTCGCCGAGATGCGCGCGACGCCGGCACTGGCGACGATGCGCGTCTTGGCGCGCGGCAACCGCCTTTCGATCACGCCGGTGAGCGACGCGGAATGGGTCGCCGTCGAGCGCCTGCTCGGCACCGGCTGACTCGGCAGCGGGCGCCGATGCGCGGCCGCGCGCAATAATCCGTGCGCATCGACGGCGGGGCCGTCTCGAGTCACGCTGGGGCGGCACACATGAAGCAGCACTTCGACAGGCTGAACCGCCTGAGCGAGTCGCACGGCGCGATTCAACCCGGCAAGGGAATGACCTCGGGCGTCATCGCCCTGATACTGGCCGCGCTCTGCTTTCTCGGCGTTCTCGCCTTCCATTTCCCGGAGTACCTGACGACGCCGCAACTGCGCAAGTCCTACAACGTCGACGTCATGCGACTGCTGCTGTTCTGGTCGCTGGTGCTGTCGGGTGCTCTTGCGCTCTTCAACGTCGTCAGGAGTCGCGCGCGCTGGCTGGCGCTGGCTTCCTTCGTCCTGATCGGCCTGTCGCTCGCGCTCGGCGGCCACAAGGTGCCGGTCAACGACTTCGCCGACAACACGCCCTACATCGGCCTCGACTGGTTCATCCTCGACCTGCTCGGCTCGACGCTGATCTTCGTTTTCATCGAGAAGGCATTCGCGCTCCGCAAGGAGCAACCGGTGTTCCGCCCGGAGTGGCAGACCGACTTCCACCACTTCCTGGTCAACCACATGATCGTGGGCTTCGTGCTTCTCGCGACCAACCTGCTCGTCCACAAGCTGTTCGGCTGGGCCGCCGAGGACGGCATCCGCGCCTGGGTCCAGGACCTGCCGTTCATCGTCGCCGTGTTGCTGATCGTCCTGGTCGCCGACCTGGTGCAGTACTGGACGCATCGCGCATATCACGAAGTGCCTGCCCTGTGGCGCCTGCACGCGGTGCACCACAGCGTCAAGAGCATGGACTGGCTGGCCGGATCGCGCCAGCACATCATCGAGCTGATCATCACGCGAACGCTCGTGCTGGCACCGATCTACGTGCTCGGCTTCAGCAAGGAAGTGATCGACGCCTACATCGTCATCGTCGGCTTCCAAGCTGTCTTCAACCACGCCAACGTAAGCGTGCGGCTCGGGCTGCTGCGCTACGTGATCGTGACGCCGAACTTCCACCACTGGCATCACTCCGCCGACGCCGAAGGCATCGACCGCAACTACGCCGCTCACTTCGCCTTCCTGGACTACGCCTTCGGCACGGCGCACAAGGCAGATCGCCCCTGGCCGAACGGCTACGGCGTTGTCGGCGACTACGTGCCGGACGGGTTCTTCAAGCAACTCGCCTTTCCCTTCGTCTGGAAAGGCTGACCGGGCGGGTGCGGTTCGACGTCGCGATCGTCGGCGCCGGCGCCGCCGGCCTGCATTGCGCGGCGATGGCCGGCCAGCTTGGCTGCTCGGTCGTCCTCATCGACCACGCCGAGAAGCTCGCCGAGAAGATCCGCATCTCGGGCGGCGGCCGCTGCAACTTCACCAACATCGACGTAGCCGCCGGCAACTTCGATTCCGAGAATCCCGACTTCTGCCGGTCGGCGCTGGCCCGCTACACGCCGCGCGATTTCATCGATCTCGTCGATCGGCATGGCATCTCCTGGCATGAGAAGCACAAGGGACAGCTGTTCTGCGACGGACCGAGCGCGCAGATCATCGCCATGCTCGTCGCCGAATGCGGGGCCGGCGGGGTGGAGCGCTGGCAGCCGTGCAAGGTCGAGGCGGTCCGCGTCGGCGCGGCCGGATTCGAGCTCGACACGGCGCGCGGGCCGGTTGCGGCGACTCGCCTGGTCGTCGCGACGGGCGGGCTCTCGATCCCCAGGATCGGCGCCACCGAGTGGGGTTACGTCCTCGCGCGCCGGCTCGGCCACCGGATCCTCGAGCCGCGCCCGGGGTTGGTCCCGTTCGCGTGCGACGGCGCCGGCTGGCAGCCTTTCGCCGCGCTCGCGGGCGTGACGCTGCCGGTCCGCATCGAGACCGGCAAAGGCGCCCGGCGCGCTGAATTCGCCGACGATCTGCTCTTCACCCACCGCGGCCTGAGCGGGCCGGCAGCGCTGCAGGCGTCGACCTATTGGCGGCCGGGCGAGCAGATCGTCGTCGACCTCGGCCCCGGTCGGGACCTCGCACGCACCCTCGTGGAGTCCAAGGCGACGGGGCGCAGGCTCGGCGCCGCGCTCGCCGACGTGGTTCCACGGCGGCTGGCGGAAAGCTGGCTGAAGTCCCCTGACTCCGCAGGCGGGTCGACGGCGACGCCCTCGCTGCCGAGCGGTGACCAGCCGATCGCCGACCTGCGCGACCGTGAACTGCATACGTTGGCCTCCGCCCTGCACCATTGGGCGCTAACGCCGGCCGGCACCGAGGGATATCGCAAGGCCGAGGTCACGGCCGGCGGCGTCGACACCCGGGACCTGGATTCGCGCAGCTGCGAAAGCCGCCTCGTACCCGGCCTGCACTTCATCGGCGAGGTCGTCGACGTCACCGGCTGGCTGGGCGGCTACAACTTCCAGTGGGCCTGGGCCAGCGCCGCCGCTTGCGCGCGGGCCATCGCTGCGAATTGCTCCACCGGGCGTGGCGGGCTATAATCGTCGTCTTTTCCCAAATTTGCCCAGCCTAGATGACCACCGTTCGCGTCAAGGAAAACGAGCCGTTCGACGTCGCTCTTCGCCGCTTCAAGCGCACCATCGAAAAGCTCGGCCTGCTGACCGACCTGCGTGCCCGCGAGTTCTACGAAAAGCCCACCGCCGAGCGCAAGCGCAAGAAGGCGGCGGCAGTGAAGCGGCACTTCAAGCGCGTTCGCAGCATGCAGTTGCCGAAGAAACTGTTCTGAGGATCGCCTTTCAATCGACCGCGCCCGAAGCCCGCCGCCTGCGGGCTTCGTCGCTTCTGAGGTCCTGCCCGCCGGAGCTTCGATGAATCTGAAGGACCGCATCACCGACGATATGAAGGCCGCCATGCGCGCCAAGGACGCGGCGCGCCTGCTGACGATCCGCGGCCTGCTCGCCGCCATCAAGCAGCGCGAGGTCGACGAGCGGATCGTCGTCGAGGATGCCGCGGTCGTCGCGATCATCGACAAGCTCGTCAAGCAGAGGAAGGATTCGATCGAGCAGTTCACGGCGGGCGCGCGCCAGGATCTCGTCGACAAGGAAAAGGCCGAGCTGCTGGTGCTCGAGGACTACCTGCCGGCGCGAATGGGCGCCGACGCGATCGCCGCCGAGGTCGCCGCCCTCGTCACCGAAACCGGTGCCAGCGGCGCTGCCGACATGGGCAAGCTGATGGCCGCCGCCAAGGCGCGTTTTGCCGGCCGCGCCGAGATGGCACTGGTGTCGGCGGCAGTCAAGGCGACGCTCTCGCGCTGAGCGCAACCCAGCGTCGTCTCAAGGAGCCCCAATGTCATTGAGCGTCACGCACCTGTCGAGCGACGTCGCGGTCGCGCCGCAGCTCGGCCCCGAGGCGATGGTCGAAGCTGCGGCCGCGGGCTTTCGCAGCGTCATCAACAACCGACCCGACTTCGAAGCGGGGCCGGCCCAGCCGACCTCGGCGAGCGTCGAGGCGGCGGCCCGCGCGGCCGGCCTCGCATACGCATTCCTGCCGGTGGCGCCGAGCGCGCAGAGCGCCGACGAGATCGCCCGCTTCGCCCAGCTCCTGGCGACGCTGCCGAAGCCGATCCTGGCGTTCTGCCGCTCGGGAACGCGTTCGGGCCGCCTCTACAGCGCGGCGACGGCGCCGCCGCCCTGACGGTCGGGCCGGCGGCTCTCGCGAGCGCCTGTTCGCTAGCGCGGCGACGTCTTGCCGGCCGCCGTGTACAGCTCGGCGATCGGCACCACCCGGCCGTGCAGCGGCGCGATGCGGTCGACCGGCAAGCCGAGCCGCTCGATGTTCGCGATCAGACTGAGGTGATTCGGATTCAGCGTCGAGGGCGGCGCTGCGTTGGGCGGGCCCGGCGTGAACGCGTCGGCTTCGATCAGGATTCTTTCCTGCGGCAGGTAGACCTTCAGGAAGTCCTCGGCGTGGGGCGAACCGGCAATCGCGTGGAACTCGATCGCGCGCATCGCGTCGGCCATCGCCAGCCTCTCGCCGAGGGCGACGAAGCGCGCGCCTTTGCCCGCGGCGCCTAGCCGGTCGGGACGCACGCTGCTCGGCGTTGCGAAGCGCGCTCGAAGTAGGCCGTTCAGGTGCTGGTCGTTGCGCTGCTGCCCGCTGATCGGATAGCCGCCGCCGCCGAGCGGCTCGGCCCGGCTCATCACGACCTCGTCGCGCATCGCGCCGGCTTCGTAGTCGATCGTTCGCGTCATCGAGTGGACGGTGATCTTCGGCCAGACGCCGCCGGGCGTGTACGCCTGGCCGAAGGTGGAGCCGGTGCCGGCGCCGGTGTAGCGCAAGCTCTTCAGGCCGGTCGCGCCCATCGCCTGGGCGGAGCGTGACAGCGTCGGCGCCGCGTCTTCGCCGTTCGAGACGCAGGCGCCGAGGCCGACTGCCACGGTCGCGGCGAGGAGGCCGCCGAGCCATGCCGCACGGGGACGTTCCGTCTCTGCTCCGGAAGTCCAAGTTGTTGCGCGCAAACGGTAAGTCGACGCATAGACGCCGCACTTAGGAGTTTCCCGATCGGCAGAGGACAGGCGCCGTGATCTCGCCGCGCGCAGATACATTAGGCGGCGCTTCGCGGGTCCCGCCGCGACGCTTGGAATCCTCGACCGGACGGAGATGCCGTGGCGCCACTGCTCGCTCTTTCACGCTTGATCGATCGCTTGAATGAATGGGTCGGTCGCTGGGTCGCCTGGCTGGTGCTGGCCGCGGTCCTGATCAGCGCCGCCAATGCGATCAGCCGCAAGGCGTTCAACCTGAGCTCGAACGCCTACCTCGAAATCCAGTGGTACCTGTTCGCCGCGGTGTTCCTGCTTGCGTCCGGCTACACGCTGCTGCGCCAGGAGCACGTGAAGATCGACGTCGTATCGGGCCGGTTTACCAAGCGCACCCAGATCAAGATCGAGATCGTCGGCATCTGCCTGTTCCTGTTCCCGTTCGTCTACATGATCATCAAGCTGGCGATGCCGCTCGTGATCAACGCCTACGTGACCAAGGAGATGTCGTCGAATGCCGGCGGCCTGATTCGCTGGCCGGTGTTTGCGCTGTTGCCGCTCGGCCTGTTGCTGCTGGGCTTGCAGGGAATCTCCGAGCTGATCAAGCGGGTGGCGTTCCTGCGCGGTCTGGTGCCCGATCCGTCGAGAAAGCTGGGGCTCAAGACACCCGAGGAGGAGCTGGCCGAGTTCCTCCTCCAGAAGGAAGTCGCCGCGCGTGAAGCGGCGCTGCTGGGAGCGCAGAAATGACCGCGTTCCTGATCGCGAACATGGCGCCGATCATGTTCGCGTCGCTGATCGTCTTCCTGATGTTCGGCTATTCGGTCGCGTTCTCGCTGGCCGCTTGCGGCCTCTTCTTCGGCTTCGTCGGCATTGAGCTCGGCATGATTCAGGCCGCGTTCCTGCAAAGCCTGCCGTTGCGCATTTTCGGCATCATGCAGAACGACACGCTGCTGGCGATTCCGTTCTTCACCTTTATGGGCCTCATCCTCGAGCGCTCGGGGATGGCGGAGGATCTTCTCGACACGATAGGCCAGCTGTTCGGCCCGATCCGCGGCGGCCTCGCCTACGCGGTGATCCTGGTCGGCGCGATGCTCGCGGCGACGACCGGCGTGGTCGCAGCTTCGGTGATCTCGATGGGCCTGATCTCGCTGCCGATCATGCTGCGCTACGGCTATGACCGGCGCGTCGCCGGCGGCACGATCGCGGCCTCTGGCACGCTGGCGCAGATCATCCCGCCGTCGCTGGTGCTGATCGTCCTTGCCGACCAGCTCGGCAGAAGCGTGGGCGATCTGTACAAGGGCGCCTTCATCCCGGGCTTCGTCCTGACCGCGCTATACCTTGCGTACATCCTCGGCGTCAGTCTGATGCGACCGCAATGGGTCCCGGCCCTGCCGAGCGAGGCAAGGACGATCCGCGAAGACGATGGAACGGCGGGCCTGCGTTCCCTGTCCGTGCTCGCGGTGGTGTCGGTCCTCGCCGCCGTCGCCTTCGCGAAGTGGCGCGGCGACGGAGTGCCGCTCGACGAGCGCATCGTGACGTCGATGTGCGTCGGCGTCGGCGTTGCGTTCGTTGCCGCGCTCGTCAACAACCTCGCGAAGCTGCACCTGCTGTCGCGCATGGCCGAGCGGGTCACCTTCGTGCTGATACCGCCGCTGGCACTGATCTTCCTCGTGCTGGGAACCATCTTCCTCGGCATCGCGACGCCGACCGAGGGCGGCGCGATGGGCGCCGTGGGCGCGCTGGTGATGGCCCTGGCGCGCGGGCGCATCGATCTCAAGCTGATCCGCCAGGCGATGGACTCGACGATGAAGCTGTCGTGCTTCGTCCTCTTCATCCTGATCGGCGCAACGGTCTTCAGCCTGGCGTTCCAGGGCGTCGACGGACCCAAGTGGGTCGAACATCTGCTCACCGGCCTGCCGGGAGGCGTGCTCGGCTTCCTGATCGTCGTCAACATCCTGGTCTTCCTGCTCGCCTTCTTCCTCGACTTCTTCGAGCTCGCGTTCATCATCATTCCGCTGATCGCGCCGGTGGCCGAGAAGCTCGGCATCGACCTCGTCTGGTTCGGCGTGCTGTTAGCCGTCAACATGCAGACCTCCTTCATGCACCCGCCGTTCGGCTTCGCGCTCTTCTACCTGCGCAGCGTCGCGCCGAACGAGGACTACACCGACCGGCTCACGAAGAAGCGGATTGCCAAGGTGACGATTGAGCAGATCTACTGGGGCGCGGTGCCGTTCGTGCTGATCCAGGTCCTGATGGTCGGCCTCATCATCGCGTTCCCGGGATTGGTCACCAGCGGCCTGACCAAGGAGACGACGATCGACGCCGACAAGGTCTTCCAGCAGATGCAGCGCCAGCCGCGCGAATCGACAGCCCAGGGTGCCGGACCCGCGGCCTCGGGTCCGCCTGCTGCCGACGAGAAGGAAGATCCGATGAAGGGGCTGATGGAGTCGCTCAAGAACGACCAGCAGAAGAAGCCCTGAGGCTCGCGCGAAGTCCTAAAACTCCGCTCACAAAAAACCCCGCCTGAGCGGGGTTTTTTGCGACGGCTCGGCGGTTCGTCAGAGCCTCTGCGCCTGCATGAAGTCGTCGAAGGCGGCTTCGCTGAAGCGGAACCACAGGTTCGCATCGCGGCGGTAGGTGGAATAGTCGTCGTAGATCTTCTTCCACGCCGGATTGCTGGCGTTGAGCTCGGCGTACACCTCCATCGCCGACTTGAACGACGCCGCCATCACGTCCTTCGGGAACGCGTGCAGCTTGGTCCCTTGGCCCACCAGCGTCTTCAGCGCGGCCGAATTGCGGTAGTCGTACTTCGCCAGCATGTCGATGCCACCGAACGCGGACGCCGATTCGATGATCGCCTTGTACTCACCCGACAAGCCGTCATAGGCCTTCTGGTTCACGTACAGCGACAGTTGCGGGCCGCCCTCCCACCAGCCGGGGTAGTAGTAGTGCGGCGCCACCTTGTTGAAGCCGAGCTTGAGATCGTCGTACGGGCCGACCCACTCGGCCGCGTCGATCGTGCCTTTCTCCAGCGCCTGGTAGATCTCGCCACCCGGAATGTTCTGCGGCACCGCGCCGATGCGTTCGAGGACCTTGCCGCCGAAGCCGCCGACGCGGAACTTCAGCCCCTTGAGATCGGCGACGGAGTTGATCTCTTTGCGGAACCAGCCGCCCATCTGCGCGCCGGTGTTGCCCATCGGGAAATTGACGACGTTGACCTTCGCGTAGAACTCGCGCGTCAGCTTCAGGCCGTTGCCCTCGTACATCCATGCCGTCATCTGGCGCGCATTGAGGCCGAACGGGATCGCGCAATCGAGGGCGTAGGTGGGATCCTTGCCGAAGAAATAGTACGGTGCCGTGTTGGCCATCTCGACCGTGCCGTTGGAAACGCCGTCGAGCACACCGAAGGCGGGCATCAGTTCACCGGCGGCGTGCGTGGAGATCACGAACTTGCCGCCGCTCATGTCGCTCACCTTCTTGGCGAACACGTCGCAGACGCCGAACAGCGTATCCAACGACTTCGGGAAGCTCGACGCGATGCGCCAGCGGATGTTCGCCTGGGCGTGGACGATGGCCGGCGCCGCCGCCGCGGCGAGCACGCCCGCCAGGCCGGTCTTGCGGATGAATGAGCGACGCTCCATGTGAACTCCTTCGGTGGGGGGGGTCGGGCTGCGGCGAATTCTAGGAACGCGACCCCCGGTCCATGACCGGGATTTACCCCCCTTCGGAGGGCGTCCGTCACGCCCGACCGGCGCTTTCCCGCCAACTTCAGTCAGGCGGGTCTCAAGCGCCGGCGATTTTCATCCGGCCGATCAGCACCGATCCGATCGTCTTGCTGCCCATCGTGTAGGCGTCGGCGCCGACGGCTTCGATCGATTTGAACATCTCGCGCAAGTTGCCGGCGATCGTCACCTCGTGCACCGGAAAAGCGATCTTTCCGTTCTCGACCCAGAACCCGGCGGCGCCGCGCGAGTAGTCGCCGTTGACGTAGTTGATGCCCTGCCCCATGAGCTCGATGACGAACAAGCCGCGGCCGAGCCTGGCGAGCATCACGTCGAGGTCGTCGCCCGGCGCCGTTTGCCGCGAAGTCAGCGTGAGGTTGTGCGCGCCGCCAGCGTGTCCGGTGGTCCGCATGCCGAGCTTGCGCGCGGAGTACGTCGAGAGAAAATAGCTGCCGACGACGCCGGCATCGACGATCTGCGCCGGCCGCGTCGCGACGCCTTCGTCGTCGAAGGGCGCGCTGCCCTTGCCGCGCACCACGTGCGGATCTTCGCGCACGTCGATGTGCTCGGGCAGGACGCGCTGGCCCAGGCTGTCGAGCAGGAACGACGACTTGCGGTAGAGGGCGCCGCCGCTCGTCGCCTGCACGTAGGCGCCGAGCAGGCCGGAGGCGAGCGCCGATTCGTACAGCACCGGCACCTCGCAGGTCCTGATCTTCCGCGATGCCAGGCGCGACAGCGCGCGCTCGGCGGCGTAGCGGCCGACCGCCTCGGGCATCGCCAGCTCGCCGGGCGATCGCATCGACGTGTACCAGGCGTCGCGCTGCATGTCGTCGCCGTTCTTGCCGGGCAGCGAGGCGATCGGCGCGACCGACAGCGAATGGCGCGAGCTGGCGTAGCCGGCGCCGAAACCGCGCGTGTTCGCGGCGAAGAAATGCGATTGCTGCGCCGACACGCCGGCGCCCTCGGAATTGGTGATGCGCGGATCGACGGCGAGCGCCGCCGCCTCGCAGCGGCCGGCGAGCTCGATCGCCTGTTCGGCGTCGATCGCCCACGGATGGAAGAGGTCAAGGTCGCGCGCCGCCGTGGCGGCATCGGCGAGGTCGGCCTCCTCGGGCAGGCCCGCGGCCGGGTCCTCGGCCGTGAAGCGGGCGATGTCGTGCGCCGCGCGCACCGTCTGCGCGAGCGCGGCCAACGAAAAATCGGATGTACTTGCGTTTCCGCGCCGCTGGCCGACATAGACGGTGACGCTGATCGACTTGTCGCGGTTGCGCTCGATGTTCTCGGTCTCGCCCTTGCGCACCGAGACCGACAGGCCGACGCCTTCGGAGACCTCGGCGACGGCGTCGCTTGCGCCGAGCGACTTCGCGGTCCCGAGGCAGCTCTCGACGAGCGCGCGGAACTGCTCGCGCGAATAGGCGAAGCCGGAAGGCGATGCCGTGGAAGGGGTGGCCATGAGGGATGAAGGGGTGATTGACGCGGGCGGAGGGAAGCTCGCGAAGCGGCGGCCCGGCGCCGACGAGCTGCCGGCAAGCGAGCCGCGACTATGATAACGACGCCCCTCTTGCCGCTTGTCTGCCGCCTGCTTGCCGCCGTCCCGTCGATGCCCGAGCGTCCTTGCGATCCCGACGCGTCTTCCGCCGTCGTTAAGCCCGTTCCGGCCGCGAGCCCGGGCCTACGCGAGCGGCCGAGCAAGACCCGTCGCAAGCAGGAATCGCACGACCTGCAGGCGCTCGGAGAAGCGCTCCTCGATCTGCCCGACGATCACCTCGCGACGCTCGACCTCGCCGAGCCGCTGGTCGACGCGATCCGCGCCGCTCGACGCATCAAAAGTCACGAGGCGCGGCGGCGCCAGATGCAGCTGATCGGCAAGCTCATGCGATCGGCCGACGTCGAGCTCGCGCGGGCGGCGATCGCCGAGCGCCAGCTCGGCCGTGCGCGCGATTCGCTCGCCCTGCACCAGGCCGAGCGCTGGCGGGCCGAGCTGCTCGCCGGCGACGAGGCGACGACGCGCTTCGCCGCCGAGCACCCCGGTGCCGACGTGCAGCGCTTGCGCGCGCTCGTCCGCAACGCGCGCAGGGACGCGGCGAGCGCCCCCGAGCAGCGCAGCGGCCGCGCCTA
>JBDSLQ010000083.1:0-7943 GCA_039916285.1 Caldimonas sp. | reverse complement strand
CCGGTGTTGAGCGTGATCTCGGTGCAGAGGTTGCTCGAGTGGACGACGCCGACGTGCTGCTGCGGCGAACGCACGTTGCAGGCGTCCTTGAAGGTGATCCAGGGGTGGCCGGTCTCGAACAGCATGGTCAGCATGCGCCGCCACAGGTCGGCCGCCTTCACCTTCTTGAACAGCTTGATCTCGCCGCGCGCCGCCTTCTCCTCGTACGCCGTGTACGCCTCCTCGAAGGCCCGTCCGAACTTGTCGTGCAGGTCTGGACAGTTGCTGGGCGAGAACAGCGTCCATTGGCCTTTGCTCGGATCCTGCGGATCCTCGGCGCCTTCCATCACCCGCTTCATCAGCAGGTCGGGGACCCAGTTGGCGGTGTTCATGTCGTGCGTGCGCCGGCGGTCGTCGCCGGTGTTCTTGCGAAGCTCCAGGAACTCCTCGATGTCGAGGTGCCAGCTTTCCAGGTAGGCGCAGACCGCGCCCTTTCGCTTGCCGCCCTGGTTGACCGCAACCGCCGTGTCGTTGACGACCTTCAGGAACGGCACCACGCCCTGGCTCTTGCCGTTGGTGCCCTTGATGTAGCTGCCGAGCGCGCGGACGTTGGTCCAGTCGTTGCCCAGGCCGCCGGCGAACTTGGACAGGAGGGCGTTTTCCTTGAGCGCCTCGTAAATGCCGTCGAGGTCGTCGGAGACGGTCGTCAGGTAGCAACTCGAGAGCTGCGAGCGGCGCGTGCCGGCGTTGAAGAGGGTCGGCGTCGAGCTCATGAAGTCGAACGTCGAGAGGACCTCGTAGAACTCGATCGCACGCTCCTCGCGATCGATCTCGTTCAACGCCAGGCCCATCGCCACGCGCATGAAGAACGCCTGCGGCAGCTCGATCCGGGCTTCGTCGATGTGCAGGAAGTAGCGGTCGTAGAGGGTTTGCAGGCCGAGGTAGTCGAACTGCAGGTCTCGCTCGGCCTTCAGTGCGGCGCCGAGTCGGACAAGGTCGAAGTGGAGCAGTTTCTCGTCGAGCAACTCGGCGCCGACGCCCTTCTTGATGAACTGCGGGAAGTACTCTGCGTAGCGTGCGTGCATGTCGGCCTGGAGCAGCTCCTCGCCGAGGATCTCGCGCCGGATCGTGTGCAGCAGAAGGCGCGCGGTCGCCCGCGTGTAGCCCGGGTCCTTCTCGATCAGGGTGCGGGAAGCGAGGATCGCGGCCTTGTGGACCTCGTCGATCGGCACGCCGTCGTACAGATTGCGGCGGGTCTCGGTCAGGATCGGCTCGGGGCGCACGTCGGCGCCGAGGCCAGCGCACGCCGACTCGATCAGCGCCTGCATGCGCGCAGAGTCGAACGGGACGCGGACGCCGCGGTCGGTGACCATCAGCGTCGGCGCGACGACCGCCGGCGGCGCGACCTGGCGCGCGCGCTCCTGGGCACGCCGCTCGCGGTAGAGCACATAGGCACGCGCCACCTCGTGGTGGCCGCCGCGCATGAGCCCGAGCTCGACCTGATCCTGGATGTCCTCGATGTGGAACGTGCCGCCGCCCGGGCGCGAGCGCAGCAGGCCGCGAACCACGGATTCGGTCAGGCCGTCGACCGTCTCGCGCACGCTCGCCGAGGCCGCGCCCTGCGTGCCGTGGACGGCGAGAAACGCCTTCATCAACGCCACCGCGATCTTGTTCGGCTCGAACGAGACCACGGCGCCGTTGCGGCGCAGGATCTGGTAGCCCTGATAGGCAGATGCGGCCGGAGCGGGCCGGGCCGCGGCACGATTGGAGGCCGCAGCGACGGTTGTCGCCTGGGCAGTGGTTGCTTGCATTGAGTCCCCTCGGGGGCCCTGGCTTGTCGACGCTGCCAGGGCGCTGTATGTGATGCGCCGGAGCCGAATCCGGTGCTCGTGCACCTCACCGGGGACGCGCTTCGCGACGCTCGGCCGCGACCCCCTGGAGGCAAATTCAGAATACTTCGAGAACACTATATCTGGGGTCCCGGCGCGCAACAACCACTACCTATAGCGTCTAACCCGTACATTTGTCACGAATCGATTGTCGCTTATTTCACCCTCGGCGGGGGAAAGAGGCCTCTCTCGCGACGCGCCCGATCAGGCTGCGAAGACGAGCTTCGCGGACGGCGCGAGGCGACGCAAGCGCGCCCATTCGAAGCCCGCGCCGGGGTCGCCCTTGCGGCCCGGCGCGACGTGCTCGTGGCCGGCGACGGCGCCGATCGGATAGCGCAACCCGAGGCTCGCGAGCAGGCCGGCGAGGGCCGGATATTGAGCGTCGTCGAACGCCTCGCCCTCGAGTCCTTCCAGCTCGATGCCGATCGAGAAATCGTTGCAGCCGTCGCGTCCCTGCCAATGCGACGCGCCGGCATGCCAGGCGCGGTCGTCGCACGACACGAACTGGACCAGCTCGCCGTCGCGACGGATCAGGAAGTGCGCCGAGACCGTGGCGCCGCGGATGGTCTCGAAATACGGGTGCGCGCCCCAGTCGAGCGCGTTGGCGAACAGGCGCTCGATCGAATCGCCGCCGTAGTGGCCGGGCGGCAAGCTGATCGAATGCAGCACGACCAGGTCGACGTGCGCCGCCGCCGGCCGCGGCCCGAAGTTGGGCGACGGCACGGCTCTCGCGCGCCGCAGCCAGCCGCCGCGCCAGTCGTGCTCCTTCACTCGCGCTCGGCGCCGCCCGAATCGCCCCCGACGTTGACGTTCAGGCGCGCCATCCGGTAGCGCATCTGGCGCAGCGACAGGCCGAGGCCGATGCCCGCGGCGGTGCGATTGAAGCGATGGTGCTCGAGGGCGCGCACGAGGATGTTGCGCTCGACGTCATCGAGGTACTTCGCCAGGTCGTTGGGCAGCGGCTCTTCCACCGGCGTCATGCGCACCGGCTGGCGCGACGCCTCGCCCGCGGTCTCGGCGGCGGCGCCGATTTGGTCGAGCTCCTGCGCCGCGCTGTCCGTGAAGACCGACTCCGGCAGGCCGAGATCGTAGACGTCGAGCTCCTCGGCGCCCGAAAGCGCGACAGCGCGGTGGAGCAGGTTCTCGAGCTCGCGCACGTTGCCGGGAAAGGGATAGCGCGAAAGGTGGACGAGCGCGTCGCGCGTCAGCCGCGGCGCGGGCCAGACGCCGGCGTCGCGGGCGAGCCGCTCGAGGACCCGCTCGCTGATGCCCATCAGATCCTCCAGGCGCTCGCGCAGCGGCGGCACGCGGATCTGGATGACGTTGAGCCGGTAATAGAGGTCCTGGCGGAACAGGCCGTTCTGGACCTCGGCGCCGAGGTCCTTGTGAGTGGCGCTGAGCAGGCGCACGTCGACCGGCACTTCGGTGACCGCGCCGACCGGCCGGACCGACCGCTCCTGGATCGAGCGCAGGAGCTTGGACTGCATCGACAGCGGCAGGTCGCCGATCTCGTCGAGGAAGAGCGTGCCGCCGTTGGCGGCCTGGAAGAAGCCTTCTCGATCGTCGTTGGCGCCCGTGAACGCGCCCTTGCGATAGCCGAAGAACTCGGCCTCGAGCAGGTTCTCCGGGATCGCGCTGCAGTTGACGGGGACGAACGGCATCGCGCTGCGCACGCTCACCTCGTGGATGGCGCGCGCGACCAGCTCCTTGCCGGTGCCCGACTCGCCGGCGACCAGCACCGGCGCCATGCTGCGCGCCACTTTGTCCACCAGCGAGCGCACCTGCTGCATCGCCATCGACTGGCCGGCCATGCGGCCGAGTGCGGCGCTTACCGGCGCCGGCGTGGGTGGCGGCGCCGGGCGCGGCGTACGCGGCGCGGCGGCGACGCTCCGGTGCTCCGACGGCAGCGTCGTCGGATCGACCGTCGGCGCGCCGCTGCCGCCGCGGCCGAGCGCGGACGCGACGACGCCTCGGAACTGCTTAAGGTCGACCGGCTTGGTCAGGTAGTCGTAGGCGCCGGCCTTGAGCGCCTCGACGGCGTTCTCCGACGAGCCGTAGGCGGTGATCACGATCGTCTTCTCACGCCGGCTGTTCTCTTCGAGCCAGCGCAGCACGTCGAGGCCGCTGCCGTCCGGCAGACGCATGTCGGTGATGACGGCGCTGTAGGTCCGGTCCTTGAGATGGAGCAGCGCCTCCTGGACCGTGCCAGCGGTGTCGAGGTCGTAGCCTTCACGCAGCAGCGTCAGCTCGTAGAGCGTGCGCAGGTCGGGCTCGTCGTCGACGACGAGCAGGCTGAAGTGAGAGGCAGTGGTCATGAGGTGAGCGTCGGTCGGTGCGCCGCCGCCGCTACGGTGGCGCCGCGCATGTCGACGAAGAAGTCGTTGCGGCGCGCCTCGTCGGACGGCAGCAGCCGATAGTCGATGCGGGCGCCGTATCGTTCGCAGAGCTCCCTGCAAATGTAAAGGCCGAGACCGGCGCCGCGGCTGCGAGTCGAGAAAAAGGGCTCGAACAAATAGGCTTCGACGTCGGCCGGGATCGGGGCGCCGTCGCTCAGTACGCTCAGGACCACACGCGCACCGTCGTCCGCCGAGGGCGCGAGCCGGACCCGGATCGCGCCCGGCCGATCGCTGACGTGGCGCCGCGCGTTGTCGAGCAGGTTGACGAGGACACGGCGCAGGTGCTCGCCGTCGAACATCACGCCGAGCGGCTCCGCGGGCAGCGCGAGGTGCAGCATGCCGCCGCCGCCGACCTCGACGCCGGCGGCCTGTGCCCATTCGGCGCAGATGACGCCGATCTGCCCGGCGGCATCGATCGCGCCGACCTCCTGCACCTGGCCGGGAGCGATCTCCATCACGTCGTCGACGATGCGCTTCAGCCGTTCGACGTTCTCGGCCACCATCTTCATCAGCTGGCGTTGCGCCGGATCGGTCGCGTCCTCGGCGAGCAGGGCGTTGGCCTGCGAGATCGCCGCGAGCGGGTTCCTGATCTCGTGGGCGATGCCGGCCGAGACGCGTCCCATCGCGGCGAGCTTCTCCTGGCGACTGCGCGCCTGGACGTTGCGCACGTCCTCGAGAAAGAGGACGCAGAACTCCTCGCTCGCCGGCGGCTCGCGCTTGCGGGTGAAACGGACGCGAACTCGCAGCGTGCGGTGCGAGTCGGGGGTGAACTGGATCGGCACGTCGCGCCCGGCCTCGGGCCAGGCTGCCTCGGCGAACGCCCGCTCGACGGCACGCACGAGCGCGCCCCACGCCGGCACCCCGCGCAGCTGGAACGGTGCCGCGCGGCTGGTTCCCTCGGGTGCGAGCAGGCGCCGCGCCGAGGGATTTGCGGCGCGCACTTTGCCGGCGCGGTCGACGACGAGAACGCCGTCCTCCATCTCCTCGATCACGAGCCGGTTCAGCTGCGCCTGCTGGCGCGCCATCTCGAGGCTGCCGCGCGCGCTCAACTCCTCGCGGGCGAGCCGGCCGGCCAACTCGCCGGCGAGCACGGTGATGACGAAGAAGCCGCTGCCGGCCAGGCCCGCCTGCGTCATCAGCCGGGTGCCGTCGCCGCCTTCCACGGTGGCGAGCCAGGCAGTGCCGAGCAGCGCCAGAGTCGCCACCGCGGCGGTCGCCAGCGCCAGCACGCGCGGCGTCAGCACACCGGCCATCAGCACCGGCAGAACGAGCAGCGCGACGTAGTTGAAGCTCGACCCCGACGAGGCGACGACGTGAAGCGCGGTGAAAAGCGTCAGGTCGGCGCCGATCGTCGCCAGCCACTGCGGGCTCTGCAGGCGGGCGAACGCTTGCGGCGCGGCGCCGCGGCGAAAGCGCGGCAGCAGCCACATGCTGATCGCCAGGGTCGCGTAGGCGATGCTGACGGCGACGACTTCGCCCGACGGGCGCTGCCCGAACACGCCCGTCAACGCGACCGTGATGATCAAGGCGACACCGATCGCCGCTCGCGCCGCGATGAAGGCGCCGTAGATGCGCTCGAACGTCGTCTCGGCGATCGTGCGGCTGCCGCGCCTCCTCTCGCGGCCGCCACCGGCCTCGTTCTGCCAGGAGGCGGCGAAGCGCGAGTCCTCCATCAGCGCCGGGCTGTCGGCGGTCGCGCCGAAGGCGCCGAACCACGACTCATCGACGACGGTGCGGCGGCGCGGGGGGCGCTGCCGGGTCGGCGCCGTCGGGTCCGGCGCATTCATGGCGCGAGGTCTTGCGCTTTCTCGAACGCGTTGCGATGCGCGTCACCGCAGAAGACGCCGCCCCGGCCCGGCAGCGCTTCGTCGCGCGGCAGGTGGACGCCGCAGTGCGCGCAGGCGATCATTTCCTGCGGTGTCTTCGGCGTCGCCGGCCGCACCGCGTCGGCGCCGCCGCGGCGGTTCAGCGCTCCCCTCAGCAGCCAGAGCAGAACGAAGACCGCGACGAGAAAGAGAAAGTACTTCATCGGTCAGGCGGCCGGCGAGCGCTGCAGCACGACCTCGAGCACGAAGCGTGAGCCGACGTAGGCCAGCAGCAGCAAGGCTGCCCCCGCGTAGACGCCGCGCGTCGCTTTCAGGCCGCGCCAGCCGAAGGCGCGCCGGCCGGCGAGCAGGCCTGCGAAGACGAGCCAGCCGAGGACGGAAAACACCGACTTGTGGTCCCAGCGCCAGTGGTCGCTGAACCAGAAGCCGAGCACGATCGCCGCCGAGAGGACGACGAAGCCGGCAGCGACGAAGCGAAACGTCAGCCGCTCGAGGCGAAGAAGGGGAACGCCATGCGCGGCCGGATCGGACAGCTGGGGCGCGCGCCGCATCTGGCGCTCGGCGCGATTGAGAAGGAGCGCGTGCAGCACGGCGACGCCGAACAGGCCGTACGAGGCGACGCCGAGCAACCAGTGCAGCGGCGCCCACATCGATGCCGCCTGCGAATGAACCTGGCCGGGGAAAATCCAGGCGAGGACGACGACGAGGGCGCCGAGGGTGGCGAGCGCGCGGCGCGCGCCGGCGAGCGGAACGAAGCGGCTCTCGAGCTCGTACACGGCGAGGACCAGCCAGAGCGTCACCGAGAGTGCCGGCGCGAACCCGAAGCGCGCGCCCGGCCGGTCCGATCCGACGCCTGCGACGTCGATCACGATCGAGATGCCTTGCGCGATCCAACCCACCAGCAGGGCGGCACGCAGACCGCTCGAAAAGCGCTCGCTCGGAATCGCAGCGGCAAGGTAGCACGCGAGGGCAACGACGCTCGGCACGGTGAGCGCCAGCGCCGTCGCCGTGACGGCGCCTGCGTCGGGACCGAACGATAGAATCATCGGCCCCAAGTGTACTGACGTACTTCGCACCGACGACGTGGCCTCCGCCCTCACCGATCGCCTGACCCGGCTCGTCAAGACGATGCGCGGCTCGGCTCGCATCACCGAAGAGAACGTCCAGGACATGCTGCGCGAGGTGCGTGTGGCGCTCCTCGAAGCGGATGTCGCGCTGCCGGTGGTGCGCGACTTCATCGCCCGCGTCAGGGATCGCGCCCTCGGCGCCGAAGTGAGCGGATCGCTGTCGCCGGGCCAGGCGCTCGTCGGCGTGGTCGACCGCGAGCTGGCGGCGACGATGGGCGAAGGCGTCGCCGACCTCGACCTGAAGGCGCAGCCGCCGGCAGTCATCCTCATGGCCGGCTTGCAGGGCGCGGGCAAGACGACGACCACCGCCAAGCTCGCCAAGCACCTGATCGAGAAGCGCAGGAAGAAGGTGCTCACCGTTTCCGCCGACGTGTACCGGCCGGCGGCGATCGAGCAGCTGAAGACGGTGACGCGCCAGGCCGGCGCCGAATGGTTCCCGTCGAGTGCGAGCGACGCGCCGGTGGCGATCGCGCGCGCCGCGCTCGAGCATGCGCGCCATCACTATTTCGACGTCCTCCTCGTCGATACCGCCGGGCGCCTGGCGATCGACGAGAAGCTGATGGCCGAAATCCGCGAGCTGCACGCGGCGCTGAAGCCGGTCGAGACGCTCTTCGTCGTCGATGCCATGCAGGGCCAGGACGCTGTAAACACCGCCAAGGCCTTCAAGGAAGCGCTCCCGCTCACGGGAATCGTCCTCACCAAGATGGACGGCGATTCGCGCGGCGG
>JBDSLQ010000082.1:0-5965 GCA_039916285.1 Caldimonas sp. | reverse complement strand
CCGACCGAGTTCGCGGTCGGCGTGACGGCCGCCTCGGCGACGCTCGGGCCGATCATCCCGCCGAGCCTGCCGTTCGTGATCTACGGGATGATGGCCAACGTCTCGATCGGCGCGCTCTTTCTCGCCGGCTTGCTGCCCGGCTTGCTGATGGCGGCGCTGATGATGCTGACCGTCACCTACTACGCGCACAAGAACAAGTGGGGCGGCGACATCAAGTTCTCGGCCAGCCGCTTCGGCAAGGCGATGATCGAGCTCGGCGTCGTCGTCGGCTGGCCGCTGCTGCTCTGGCTCGTCGTCGGCCGCATCGGCGCGCCGGCGCAGATCTCGGTCTTCGTCGGCTTGGCCCTGCTGTTCGTGGTCGACCGCATCTTCCGCTTCGAGGCGCTGCTGCCGATCATGACGCCGGTGCTGCTGATCGGCGGCATGACGACGGGCCTCTTCACTCCCACCGAAGGCGCGATCGCGGCGTGCGTCTGGGCGATGATTCTCGGCTTCGCCTGGTACCGCACCCTCAGCTGGAAGATGTTCGTCAAGGTCTGCCTCGACACCGTCGAGACGACGAGCACGGTCCTCTTCATCGTCGCCGCCGCGTCGATCTTCGGCTGGATGCTCACCGCGACGGGCGTCACCGCCGACATCGCCGCCTGGGTGCTGGCGTTCACCAAGGAAGCGTGGGTCTTCCTGCTGCTCGCCAACCTGCTGATGCTGTTCGTCGGCTGCTTCCTCGAGCCGACGGCGGCGATCACGATCCTGGTGCCGATCCTGCTGCCGATCGCCTCCCAGCTCGGCATCGACCCGGTTCACTTCGGGCTGGTGATGGTGCTCAACCTGATGATCGGCCTGCTCCACCCGCCGATGGGGATGGTGCTGTTCGTGCTGGCGCGCGTCGCGGGCCTGTCGTTCGAGCGCACGACGATGGCGATCCTGCCGTGGCTGGTGCCGCTGCTGCTCAGCCTGGTCGTGATCACCTACGTGCCCAAGCTCGTGCTCTGGCTGCCGAGGATGTTCTTCTAGCGCCGCAGCGCCGCGCTACTTGCCGCGGCGCTGCTTTTCCTTCTCGTATTTGCGCCAGTAGCCGAACTCGTCCTCGTGGACCTCGATGTCGAGCTCGGCGACGCGCGCGCCGAGCCGCTCCTGGACGTCGGCGACGGCGCGGTTGTAGATCGACGGCCCGATCTCCTCGAGCATGAAGGCGAGCAGCGCGCCGGCGGCGATGTTGCCGATGCGCTCCTCGCGGTTCTCCTGGAACCAGCGCTCGATCGACTGGATCGCCTCGAGGCGCGCTTCTTTCGCGAGCTCGATCGTCATGCGGAGGGCCGACTAAAGGCCCGCCTGGGTGATGAACTTCGGGTTGAGGTACGACTCGATCGCCTCGCTGCCGCCCTCCGAGCCGTAGCCCGAGTCCTTGACGCCGCCGAATGGCGTCTCCGGGATGCCGAGGCCGACGTGGTTGATCGAGATCATCCCGGTCTCGACCGCGCTGGCGATCGCGTTCGCGGTCTTCGCCGACTTCGTCCAGGCGTACGCGGCAAGGCCGAACGGCAGCCGGTTTGCCTCCTTCACCGCGTCGTCGAAGGTCTTGAACGGATTGATGATCGCGAGCGGCCCGAACGGCTCCTCGTTCATCGCCCGGGCGTCGTTCGGCAGCTCGGTAAGCACCGTCGGCTCCCAGAAGTTGCCCTTGCTGCCGATCGCGTGGCCGCCGGCGACGACCTTGGCGCCGTGCTTGCTCGCGTCCTCGAGGTTGGCTTGCATCGCCTTGCCGCGGCGCGGATTGGCGAGCGCGCCCATGTTGATGCCGGCCTCGAGGCCGTCGCCGACCTTGAGCCGCTTCGCGTTGGCGGCGAATTGCTCGACGAAGCTGTCGTAGACGCCCTCCTGAACGAGGAAACGCGTCGGTGAGATGCACACCTGGCCGGCGTTGCGAAACTTGCTCGACGCCATGACCTTGGCCGCGACCTGCACGTCGGCGTCGTCGAAGACGATCACCGGCGCGTGGCCGCCGAGCTCCATGGTCACGCGCTTCATGTGCTGGCCGGCGAGCGCGGCGAGCTGCTTGCCGACGACGGTCGAGCCGGTGAACGAGATCTTGCGGATCACCGGGTGCGGGATCAGGTACGACGAGATCTCCGCTGGATCGCCGTAGACGAGGCCGACCGCGCCCGCGGGCACGCCGGCGTCGACGAAGGCGCGGATCAGCTCGGCCGGCGACGCCGGCGTCTCTTCGGGCGCCTTGACGATGATCGAGCAGCCGGCAGCGAGCGCCGCCGAAAGCTTGCGGACGATCTGGTTGATCGGGAAGTTCCACGGCGTGAACGCCGCCACCGGCCCGACCGGCTCCTTGACGACGAGCTGGTAGATGCCCTCGGCGCGCGCCGGGATGACGCGGCCGTAGGTGCGCCGGCCTTCCTCGGCGAACCATTCGATCGTGTCGGCGCCGTTGTGGATCTCGGCCTTCGCCTCGGCGAGCGTCTTGCCCTGCTCCATCGTCATCAGCATGGCGACGAGATCGATGCGCTCGCGCAGGAGGGCGGCCGCCTTCCTCATGATCTTCGAGCGCTCGTAGGCGCTGACCTTCTTCCAGGTCTCGAAGCCGCGCGCCGCCGCCTCGAGTGCGTGGTCGAGGTCGGCGCGCTCGGCGAAGGCGAGCTTGCCGATGGTGTCGCCGGTGGCGGGGTTGACGACAGGCATCGTCCGGCCGGAGCGCGCCGGGCGCCATTCGCCGTCGATGTAGAGCTGGGTGTTGGGGTAGACGCGGGTGTCCATGCGATCTCCAGGAGCGGGGCTTGAGGAAAGGCGTCGATTATCGCGAGCCGGCCGGCCCACGATACCCTCGCGGGCCCGCCCCACCGGAGAGGACAGCGCCATGAAGTCCGCCGCGGCCGCCCTGTGCCTCGCCGTGTCGTTCGCCGCCGTTGCCGACGACGACGTGCCGTTCGTGACCACGCCCGACGCGGTGACGATGGCGATGCTCGAGCTGGCGGCCGTGACGGCGCGCGACCACATCGTCGACCTCGGCTCGGGCGACGGCCGGATCGTCATCACCGCGGCACGCCGCTTCGGCGCGAGCGGCCTCGGCGTCGAGATCGTTCCCGACCTTGTTCGCGCGAGCCGCGCCAACGCCCGCGCCGCCGGCGTGCACGAGCGCGCCGAGTTCCGCGAGCAGGACCTGTTCGCGACCGACCTCGCCGCGGCGACCGTCGTCACGATGTACCTGCTGCCCCAGGTCAACCTGCAGCTGCGGCCGCGCCTGCTCGCGCTCGCGCCCGGGACGCGGATCGTCTCGCACGACTGGGACCTGGGCGACTGGACGCCCGACCGCAGCGTCAGGGTGGACGTCCCCGACAAGGCGCTCGGGCGCGACAAGTTCTCGCGCGTGCACCTGTGGATCGTTCCGGCGCGCGTGCACGGGGCCTGGTGCGCCGACGGCGCGAGCCTCGAGATCGCGCAGCGTTTCCAGCGTTTCTCGGCGACGCTGACGACCGCCGGCAGCGCCGCCCCCGCGGTGGTGTTCGACGGCCGCGTCGAGGCGTCGACCCTGCGCGGCGAAGGCCCCCACGCCGCGACCCTGCGGCTCGACGGCGCGACGCTCCGCCTCGCCGGCAACGCGGCGGGCGCACCGGCACGCAGCTTCCTGCGCGCGCGCGCCGCCTCGTGTCCATGAGCGGCGTCGACATCCCCGCATGGCGGGCCATCGCTTCGGTGCCCTGGCTCTATCCGGCGCTCGAGATCGCCCACATCGTCGGCATTGGCCTTCTCCTCGGCAGCCTGGTGCTGGTCGAGCTGCGCATCTGGGGCCGCGGCGCCGAGCTGCCGCTGGCGCCGCTGGCGCGCTTCGGCCTCAGCCTGACGCTGGCCGGCTTCGCCCTCGCCGCAGCAAGTGGCATGACGATGTTCCTGAGCCGGCCGAACGAGCTGCTCGCCAACGTGCCGTTCCTGATCAAGATGGCGCTGCTGCTGTGCGCCGGCGTCAACGCCGTTGCCTTCCACTGGCGCGGCGGCGTCGCCCGCGCCGGCGCCGTCGGCCGCGCCCAGACCCTGGCGTCGCTAGGTCTTTGGCTCGCCATCATCATCTGCGGTCGCTCGATCGCTTATTACTGACACGTACCGACACCGTCGAGGTAATGCAAATGCAACGTCGCCATCTCCTCATCAGCCTGGCCGCTGCCCCGATCACTGCCGCCCACGCCCACCACGGCTGGAGCAGCTTCGACCAGGACCGGCCGCTCTTCCTGCAGGGCACCGCGCGCAAGATCGCCTGGCGCAACCCGCACGTCGAGTTCGACCTCGAGCTGCCGGCCGACCTGGCCCTGCCCGCCGATCTCGCCAAGCGCCCCGTGCCTGCGCAGTCGGCCAGCGTCAACGGCCCTGGCCTGCTCGCCGGCGCCCGCCTGCCGACCCGCAAAGACCGCGTCTGGCACGTCGAGCTCGCGCCGCTGACGCGCCTGGAAGCGTGGAAGGTTGCCGAGATCAAGAACGGCGACCGCGTCGAGGTGCTGGGCTACACCTTGAGCGGCGAGAAAGGCGAGGCGGTGCTGCGCGCCGAGTACCTGTTCGTCGAAGGCCGCGCCTACGGCCTGCGGTCGTCGCCCGCTTGAGCCGGGCGCTGCCGCGTCCGGCGCGAGCCATCGGCGTGGCGTGGCGCTCGCTCGCGCTGCTCTTCCTGCTCGGCACCGGATCGGCGCGTGCCGACGAAGCGGCCGCCTGGGCGGCGCTGCGCCAGGGCGGCGTCGTCGCGCTGATGCGCCACGGCGATGCCCCCGGCGTCGGCGATCCTCCGGGCTGGCGCCTCGACGACTGCGCGACGCAGCGCAACCTGAGCGAGCGCGGCCGGGCCGACGCGCGCGCCGCCGGCGCCCGGCTGCGCGACGAGCGCATCGTGATCGCGCGCGTGCTCAGCTCGCCCTGGTGTCGCTGCATCGACACGGCGACGCTGGTCGGCGCCGGCGCGGTGCAGGTCGAGCCGAGCTTCGCCAATGCCTTCATGCTGCGCGAGCGGCGCGAGACCTTGCGCGAAGGCGGCCGCGCCGTCATCGGCCGCTGGCGCGGGCCCGGCGTGCTGCTGGTCGTCACCCACGGCGAGAACATCCACGCGCTGACGGGTGTCAGCCCGGCGGCAGCGGAGATCGTCGTCGTCTCTGCCGGCGCCGACGGGACACTGCGCACGATCGGCTCGGTGCCGGCGCCGCCGCAACGCCGAGGCCCAGGGCGCTGGCGTCGGCGCGGCGCCAGACCGCCTCGGCGTCAGCCCGGCTGCGGCCCGTCGTAGCCCTCGACGACGACCAGGTCCACCGTCGAGACGGGAAGGCGCAGCTGCACCGCGGCCTGGTAGTCGGCCGACTTCCAGCAGTCGAGCGCGGCCTGGTAGGACGGGAACTCGACGACGACGTTGCGCGCCCGGCTGGCGCCCTCCGGGTTCTCGAAGCGGCCGGCGCGAACGACGAAGCGGCCCCCGAAGCGGGCGAGCGGCGCCGCATTGGCGGCGACGTACGCCTTGTAGGCCTCGGCGTCGGCAACGTCGACGCGGGCGATCCAGTAACCCTTGGCCATGGCTTCTCCTCAGGCGGGCGGCGGAGCCCGGACGGTACACGACACCGTCGCGGCGAAGGTGCAGGCCGGAACGGTTGCGGCGCGCGAGAATGGAGCGAAACGGTCGAACGCCGCCCGGATCAGGAGACCTCCTCGCCATGAAGCGCCGCACCATCCTGCTTGCACCGGGCCTGCTCGGCCTGCCCGGCGTGGCGCGCCCGCAAGCGTTTCCGACCAAGCCGATCCGCTACATCGTCCCGGTCGCGGCGGGCGGCGGCAACGACATGATCGCGCGCGTCGTCGGCGAGCGCTGGGGCAAGTTGCTCGGCCAGAGCTTCATCGTCGAGAACCAGGGCGGCGGCGGCGGCGTCATCGCCAGTGTCGCCACGGCGCGCGCCGCGCCCGACGGCTACACGCTCATGCAGGGCTACGTCGC
>JBDSLQ010000081.1:0-4783 GCA_039916285.1 Caldimonas sp. | reverse complement strand
TTGTCTTGAGCCCTCCCCCCGGGGGAGGGTTGGGAGGGATACCAGCCTGGCCGCGATCAGCGGGGGAAACGCGGCTCATGCCGCGTTTCCCGCGATGATCGACATCACCGCCATGCGGACGGCGATGCCGAAGGTGACTTGCGGCAGGATCACGCTCTGCAGGCCGTCGACGACCGAAGAGTCGATCTCGACGCCGCGGTTGATCGGCCCGGGGTGCATGACGATGGCATCGGGCTTGGCGAGGGCGAGCTTCTCGGGCGTCAGGCCGAAGGTCTTGAAGTACTCGCCCGCGCTCGGCAGCATCGCTCCGCTCATGCGCTCGTTCTGCAGGCGCAGCATGATGATCACGTCGGCGCCGGCGATGCCCTCGGCCATGTCGTGGCAGACGCGCACGCCCATCTCCTTGAGGTCGGCCGGGACCAGCGTCTTCGGTCCGACGGCCCGGATCTCGGGCGCGCCGAGCGTCGTCAGCGCGTGGATGTCGGAGCGGGCGACACGCGAGTGGAGGATGTCGCCGACGATCGCCACCGTCAGCTGGGTGAAGTCCTTCTTGTAGTGGCGGATCGTGTACATGTCGAGCAGCCCTTGCGTCGGGTGCGAGTGGCGGCCGTCGCCGGCGTTGACCACGTGCACGTGCGGCGCGCAGTGCTGCGCGATCAGGTAGGGCGCGCCGCTCTCCGAGTGGCGCACGACGAACATGTCGGCGTGCATCGCCGACAGGTTGGCGATGGTGTCGAGCAAGCTCTCGCCCTTGGCGGTCGACGAGCGCGCGATGTCGAGGTTGATGACGTCGGCCGAGAGCCGCTTGGCCGCGATCTCGAACGTGGTGCGCGTGCGCGTCGAGTTCTCGAAGAAGAGGTTGAAGACGCTCTTGCCGCGCAGAAGCGGAACTTTCTTGACGTCGCGCTCGTTGACGCTCAGGAACGTCCCGGCGGTGTCGAGGATGTGCTGCAGGATCTGTGCCGGCAGCCCCTCGATGGATAGCAGATGGATGAGCTCGTCGTTGCGATTGAGTTGCGGGTTGCGACGGACGAACATGAGCGGGTTGGACGTTACCGGATTTCGAAGCTGAACTTGCCGACGTCGTTCCGCGCCAGCGACAGGCGCTGACCGGCCGGCAGCTCGATCGTCGCGGGCGCGCACGCGGCGCAGATCGGCAGCTCGCGGCCACCGCGATCGACGAGCACCGCAAGGGCGACGCTCGCAGGGCGGCCGAAGTCGTACAGCTCGTTGACGGCGGCCCGGATGGTCCGGCCGGTGTAGAGCACGTCGTCGACGAGGACGATGTGGCGGCCCTGGATCTCGAACGGCAGCTTGGTGTGGTCGGCGCCGGCCGACAAGCCGCGCTGCGAGAAATCGTCGCGGTGCAGCGCGCTCGAGATCACGCCCGGCGATCCCGGCAAGCCGAGGTCCTTCTGCAGCCGCTCGGCGAGCCAGGCGCCGCCCGACCAGATGCCGACCAGAAGCGCCTCGGGCTTGAGCAGGCCGCGCACGCCCGTCAGCAGCTCGGCGTAGAGCGCTTCGGCGTCGAGGTTGTCGAGGCGTGTCATGGCGCGCCGAGGTATTGCTCGAGGATGATCGCCGCGGCGCCGGCGTCCAGATCGGCGGCGCCGGCGCGCTTGGCGTCGGTCGTCGTGTAGCGCTCGTCGACCTCGTGAACCGGCAGGCCGAAGCGCGCCCCCAGCTGGCGCCCGAAGCGGCGCGCCCGCTCGGTGTTGGCGTGCGCAGCGCCATCGGGGTGGAACGGCACACCGACGACGAGCGCCGCCGGCCGCCAGTCGTCGATCAGCGCGGCGATCGCCACCATGCGCGCCTCGCCCACGGCGGCGAGGGTGGTGAGCGGCGACGCCGTGCCGGTCAGCGAATTGCCGGTGGCGACGCCGACGCGCCGGGCGCCGAAATCGAAAGCGAGGAAGGTGAGGGCCGGCGCGGACAAGGCGAGCGCGCCGCTCACGCGTGCCCCGCGTCCGAGCTGAGCATGCCGGCGTCGATGCCGAGGAGCGAGAGCGCCTTGCCGTAGCGTTGGCCGACGGGCGTGTCGAAGATGATCCCGGGCTCGGCCTCGACGTTGATCCAGCCATTCCTGCTCATCTCTTCCTCGAGCTGTCCGGCCCCCCAGCCGCTGTATCCGAGCGTGACGAGCACCTTCTTCGGGCCGGCGCCGCTCGAGATCGCCTCGAGGACGTCCTTGCTGGTGGTCATCTCGAGGCCGCCTTCGACCTTGAGCGAGGAGTTGTACGGCCCGCCCTCGGCGCTGCCCTCGGGCAGCGGCTCGTGCAGGACGAAGCCGCGCTCGGTCTGCACCGGGCCGCCGAAGTAGACCGGCAAGCCGGCGAGATCGTCGCGATCGAGCGAGAGCTCGACCTTCTCGAACAGGTTCTTGAGGGTGATGTCGATCGGCTTGTTGATGACCAGGCCGAGGGCGCCCTTCTCGGTGTGCTCGCAGAGGTAGATCACGGTGCCGGCGAACGGGCCGTCGCCCATCCCCGGCATGGCGATGAGGAACTGGTTCGTCAGGTTGATCGGCGACGACGAGGGCATGGCGGCATTTTATTCCGCGCCGCCGAAAGCGCGCGCGCTCCTGCGCACCGTACGGCCTTTCGGCACACTAGCGCCCGAGAAGATGGACAAAGCCCTCGACGCCGCGCTGGTCTGGTTTCGCCGCGATCTGCGCGTCGCCGATCACGCCGCCCTCTACCACGCGCTGCGTGCGGCGCGCCAGGTCTGGTGCGCCTTCGTCTACGACCGCGCCCTCCTCGACGGGCTGCCGCGCGCCGACCGGCGCGTCGAGTTCATCGCCGACAGCGTCGGCGCGCTGGCCGCCGACCTGGCCGAGCTCGGCGAGAGCCATGGCGTCGCCGGCGTCCGTCTGCTCGTGCGCCACGGCCAGGGCGATGACGAGATCGTCGCGCTGGCGGCCGAGCTGCACGTGCAGGCGGTGTTCGCCAACCACGACGACGACCCGTATGCCCTCGCCCGCGACGCGCACGCGCGCGGCCGCCTCGCCGACCTCGGCGTCGCCCTCCATACCGCGAAGGACCACGTGATCTTCGAGCGCAGCGAGGTGCTGACCGGAAGCGGCAAGCCCTACAGCGTGTTCACGCCGTACCGCACGGCGTGGCTCGGCAAGCTCGACGACTTTTTCCTGAAACCCTATCCGGTCGAGCGCCACGCCGCCGCCCTGGCGCCGGTGCCGGACGGCGTCGATGCCTCGCCGCCGACGCTGGCCCGCCTCGGCTTCGTCAAGACCAATCTCGACGCGCTCAGGATCCAGGGCGGCAGCGCCGCCGCCGAAGCGCTGCTCGCCGATTTCCTGAGCCGGATCGACGACTACGCGGCTGCGCGCGAGTACCCGGCGGTCAAAGGCCCGAGCTATCTCAGCGTTCATCTCCGCTTCG
Organism: Caldimonas sp.; assembly: GCA_039916285.1. Lineage (GTDB taxonomy): Bacteria > Pseudomonadota > Gammaproteobacteria > Burkholderiales > Burkholderiaceae_C > Schlegelella_A. Next base: position 1,385 of record JBDSLQ010000081.1, on the reverse strand, counting down.
GCACGATCTCGATCCGACGCCTCGCCGGCGCGGCCCGCGCGCGCATCGCCGATGCGGGGTTGCAGGCGCGCGGCGCCGAGACCTGGCTCTCGGAGCTGGTGTGGCGCGACTTCTACCAGCAGGTGCTGCACCACCTGCCGCACGTCGTCGGCGCGAGCTGCAAGCCCGAGTTCGACCGCATCCGCTTCGAGCAGGGCCGCGGCGCAGACGAGGCATTCGCCGCCTGGTGCGAGGGCCGCACCGGCTATCCGCTCGTCGACGCGGCAATGGCGCAGATCAACCAGACCGGCTGGATGCACAACCGGCTGCGCATGGTCAGCGCCAGCTTTCTCATCAAGGACCTCGGGATCGACTGGCGCCGCGGCGAAGCCTACTTCGCGCTGCACCTGATCGACTACGAGCTGGCGTCGAACAACGGCGGCTGGCAGTGGGTGGCGTCGACCGGCTGCGACGCGCAGCCGTGGTTTCGCATCTTCAATCCGGTCACGCAGAGCCGCCGTTTCGACCCCGAGGGCAAGTTCATCCGCCGCTACCTGCCGCAGCTCGCCGGCCTCGACGACGAGCAGATCCACGCGCCGTGGGAGGTGGGCCCGATCGAGCTGGAGGCCGCGGGTGTCGAGCTCGGCCGCGATTACCCGCGGCCGATCGTCGATCACGCCGAGGCGCGCGCGAAAACGTTGCAGCGCTACGGCGCGGTCAAGGCGCTCAAGGGCGGCGCCTGACCGCAGCGGCTAGGCTTCCACCGGCGCGGTGGCGATGTAGCGCGCGATCAGCGCCAGCAGGTCTTCTTCGGAGTACGGCTTGCCGAGGTAGTGGTCGACGCCGAGCTGGGTCGCGTGATCGCGGTGCTTCTGGGCGATGCGGGAAGTGATCATGATCACGGGCAGCTCGCGCCAGCGCGCGTCGTTGCGGATGTTGCGCACCAGATCGAAGCCGTCCATGCGCGGCATCTCGATGTCGGAGAGGATGACCTGCGGCGTTTCCTCGGCGAGCCGCTCGAGCGCGTCGAGGCCGTCCTTGGCGAGCGTGACGCGGTAGCCCTCGCGCACGAGCAGGCGCTGGGTGACGCGGCGCACCGTCAGCGAATCGTCGACGACGAGGACGAGCGGCGCCGCCGGAGCGCTGCCGGCGCTCTCGCCCGGATGGAGCGGCGCTGCGCCGTCCGCGCGCGGCGCGAGCATCGCCCGCGCCGCGTCGCCGTAGAGCGTAGCGAGCGCGACCGGGTTGTAGATCAGGGCAACGGCACCCGAGGCGAGCAGCGTCATCCCCGCCAGGCCGGGCAGGCGCGACAGCTGCGGGCCGAGGTTCTTGACCACCACTTCCTGGTTGCCCAGCACTTCGTCGACGTGCACCGCGATCCGCTGCTGGGCGCTGCGGACGACGAC
>JBDSLQ010000080.1:0-2508 GCA_039916285.1 Caldimonas sp. | reverse complement strand
CCGAGATCTTCCGCGGCCGCATCATCGACGTCACCGAGAAGAGCTACACCGTCGAGCTGACCGGCGCCGCCGCCAAGCTCGACGCCTTCCTGCAGGCGATCGATCGCAGCGTCATCCTCGAGACGGTGCGCACCGGCTCGAGCGGCATCGGCCGCGGCGAGCGGATCCTTCGCCTGTAGCAATCAACGAGTTCACGGAGAAACGAATGAAGGTCTATTACGACAAAGATGCCGATCTGAGCCTGATCAAGAACAAGAACGTCACCATCGTCGGCTACGGATCGCAGGGCCATGCGCACGCGCAGAATCTTTCCGACAGCGGCGTGAGCGTCACGGTCGGTTTGAGGAAGGGCGGCGCCTCGTGGGCTAAGGCGGAGGCGGCCAGGCTGAAGGTCGCCGAGGTCGGCGAAGCGGTTAAGGCGGCCGACATCGTCATGATGCTGCTCCCCGACGAGCAGATTGCCTCGGTCTACACAGCCGAGGTCGCGCCCAACATCAAGCAGGGCGCCTCGCTGGCGTTCGCGCACGGCTTCAACGTCCACTACGGCCAGGTCGTTCCGCGTGCCGACCTCGACGTCTGGATGGTCGCTCCGAAGGCACCCGGCCACACCGTGCGCTCGACCTACACCCAGGGCGGCGGGGTGCCGCACCTGATCGCCGTTCACGCCGACAAGTCGGGCAAGGCGCGCGACCTCGCGCTCAGCTACGCGGCGGCCAACGGCGGCGGCAAGGCTGGCGTGATCGAGACCAACTTCCGCGAGGAGACCGAGACCGACCTGTTCGGCGAGCAGGCCGTCCTCTGCGGCGGCACGGTCGAGCTGATCAAGGCCGGCTTCGACACGCTCACCGAGGCAGGCTATGCCCCCGAGATGGCGTACTTCGAGTGCCTGCACGAGCTGAAGCTCATCGTCGACCTGATCTACGAAGGCGGCATCGCCAACATGAACTACTCGATCTCGAACAATGCCGAGTACGGCGAGTACGTGTCGGGACCGAAGATCATCACCGACGAGACACGCGCGGCGATGAAGAGGATGCTGCGCGACATCCAGACCGGCGAGTACGCGAAGAGCTTCATCACCGAGAACCGTGCCGGCGCGCCGACGCTGCTCTCCAAGCGCCGGATGATGGCCGAGCAGCCGATCGAGGTGGTCGGCGAGCAGCTGCGCGCGATGATGCCGTGGATCAAGAAGAACCGGCTCGTCGACCAGTCGCGCAACTGAAGCGAGTCGGCGGGGCGGGCATGGCGGATCCCCTGGTCGCGGTCGACAGCGAGCGTCACGACGACGCCGTCGAGCTGCCGCAGCGTCGGCGCAGGAAGGGCATCTACATCCTGCCCAACCTGTTCACGCTGGGCGCGCTGTTCGGCGGCTTCTACGCCGTCGTGATGGCGATGAACGGGCGCTTCGAGAACGCCGCCTATGGCGTCTTCGCAGCGATGGTGCTCGACAGCCTCGATGGCCGCGTCGCGCGCATGACCAACACGCAGAGCGTCTTCGGCGAGCACATGGACTCGCTGTCCGACATGGTCTCGTTCGGCGCCGCGCCGGCGCTGATCGCCTACGAGTGGGCGTTGCGCGGGCTCGGCAAGCCGGGCTGGATAGCGGCGTTCGTCTACTGCGCCTGCGCGGCGCTTCGCCTGGCCCGCTTCAACACCAACGTCGGTGTCGTCGACAAGCGCTTCTTCCAGGGCCTGCCGAGCCCGGCCGCGGCAGCGCTTGTCATGGGCTTCATCTGGCTGATGGACAACCAGGGCTTCGCGGGTGTCAAGGAAGGTCCCTGGCTCGCCTGGGTCACCTTCGGCTTCACCCTCTACGCCGGCCTGACGATGGTGACCAACGTCCCGTTCTACAGCTTCAAGGACCTGAGCATCAAGCGCTCGGTGCCCTTTGTCGTCATCGTCCTGATCGCTCTCGGCATCGCCATCATCAACATCCACGTGCCGGCGGCGTTGTTCGGCCTGTTCGTCGCCTATGGCGTTTCCGGTTACGGCATGTACGTCTGGAAGAAGATGAAGGGCAAGCCGGTGAGCGTGATTGCAACGTCCACCGACGAACCCGACGAACAAGGCTTGCACCGTTGAGGCGCCCTAAGCTATATTGATCCGGTGATGTTGCGAATCCGTTCCGTCCTCCTGCTGCTGCTTCTTCGACCTTTCAGGGCTCGCTGAACGACCTCGTCCCAACGTCTCGTCTGACCGGCCCGCTTGCAAACGCAGCGGGCCGTTTTGTTTTCCGCCTCGAAAGACCGTCATGACCGACCGCCTGTTCATCTTCGACACCACCCTGCGCGACGGCGAGCAATCGCCTGGCGCCTCGATGACCAAGGACGAGAAGCTTCGCATCGCCCGCCAGCTGGAGCGGCTCAAGGTCGACGTCATCGAGGCCGGCTTCGCGGCCTCGTCGAACGGCGACTTCGAGGCGGTTCGGGCGATCGCGCAGGCGATCAAGGGCTCGACGGTGTGTTCGCTCGCGCGCGCCAACGACCGCGACATCAGCCGCGCCGCCGA
>JBDSLQ010000079.1:0-3885 GCA_039916285.1 Caldimonas sp. | reverse complement strand
AGCTACGAGCGCAAGCTCGGCTTTCACGACCTGCTGATGAAGGACGGCAGCTACGTCGGCGACCTGTCGCTGGCCCAGGTGGCGGTGCACGTCGAATCCAGATTGCAGTATGAAAGAGGGAGCTCGAGATGACCGTTCGCACGCTATTCATCGGCATGGACGGCGCCACGTTCACGGTCCTCAACGACCTGACGGCGCGCACCGGCGAGGTGCCGGTGATGCCGTTCCTGGCGAAGATCTTCGAGGACGGCACGCGCGCCAAGCTGCGCTCGACGCCGAATCCGCTGACGCCGCCGGCCTGGGTGTCGCTGATGACCGGGCGCGGCCCGGGGCACCACGGCGTGTTCGACTTCATCCGTGCCGAAGAGCGCCAGAACGATGTCTTCTTCACCCTTTACGACTCGCGCGACTGCCGGGTCGAGACGATCTGGTCAATCGCCAGCCGCCAAGGCCTGAAGGTCGCGGCGCTGAACTTCCCTTTCACCGCGCCGCCGCCGAAGGACCTCAACGGGTTCATGGTCCCCGGCTTCATTCCCTGGCGGCACCTGCGCCGCAACTCGGCGCCCCACGACCTGTACGACCGGCTGAAGGCGATTCCCGACTTCGACGCCAAGGAGCTCGCCTGGGACTTCGAGCAGGAAAAGCAGGCGATGGAGGAGCTCACCCAGCAAGACCGCGAGAACTGGGTGAAGTACCACCTGCCGCGCGAGAAGCAGTGGTTCCGCATTGCCGATCACCTGCTGCGCGAAGAGGCGCCCGAGCTCATGGCCGTGATGTTCGACGGCGTCGACAAGCTGCAGCACCAGGCCTGGCTGTACGTCGATCCGAAGCAGCAGTCAGGCGAGCTAAGCGACTACCACAAGCGCATGCGGGTCCTCTGCCTCGACTACTTCCGACAGCTCGACGGCTTCATTGAGAAGCTGGTCACCGCCGCCGGCCCCGAGGTGCAGGTGTTCCTCGCCTCCGACCACGGCTTCACCGCCACGACCGAGGTCGTGCGCATCAACGCCTACCTGCACGAAAAGGGTTACCTCCAGTGGAAGGAGGTGCCCGACACCGACGCCGGCCGGCGCCGCGAAGAGAGCATGTTCGCCTTCCTCGACTGGCAGAACACGGTCGCCTATTGCCGCACGCCTTCGAGCAACGGCATCAACATCCGGGTCGCCCGCAACCCGGGCGAGACCGGGGTCGCGCCCGAGGAATACGAAGCGCTGCGCGAGCGCCTGATTCGCGATCTCGAGGACCTGAAGGACCCCGCCACCGGCGAGCGGATCATCACCGAGATCCACCTGCGCGAGGACGTGTTCCCGGGCGAGGCGATGCACGATGCGCCGGACCTGCTGCTGGTGCTGCGCGACTTCGGTTTCGTCTCTATCAAGAACAAGCTGCCGGTGGTCGAGCCGCGCACGGAGATCGCCGGCACGCACCATCCCGACGGCGTGTTCCTCGCCTACGGCCCCGGCATCTCGAAGGGCGCGACTCTCGCCCGGCGCAACATCACCGACGTCTGCGCGACCCTGCTCTACAGCCTGGGCCTCAACGTGCCGTCCGACTTCGAAGGCAAGGTGCCACAGGCGATGTTCACCGCCGACCAGCTCGAGCGTAGGCCGGTGTTTATCGGTGCGACGACCATTGGCGCGGCGAAGAACGACGACGCCGCCGGCATGGGCCAGGACGAGAAGGCGCAGATCATGGCCCAGCTGCAGCTGCTGGGCTATATGGAGTAGCGAGCGTGCCGTCCGCGCTGGTCAACGGCGTCCGCCTGAACTATGTCCAGATGGCGGCGCCGGACACGGGGCCACAGGAAGACCTGGTCATGGTCCACGGCCTGGCCACGAACATGGCGTTCTGGTACTTCCACTACGCCGCGGTGTTCGCCCGGCGCTATCGGGTCACCGTCTACGATCTGCGCGGCCACGGCCGCTCGGACATGCCGGTCGGCGGCTACACGCCGGTCAACCTGGCGCGTGACCTAGAAGGCCTGCTCGACCACCTCGCCATTCCTGGCGCCCACTTCCTGGTGCACAGCTTCGGCGGCGTGATCGCGCTCAACCTGGCGCGGGTCGCGCCGGAGCGGATCGCCAGCCTGGTTCTCGCCGATACCCACATCTCGGCCGCCCGCGGCGCGGCCGGGCAGGCCTGGGACTACGGCGCCGGCATGCAACACCTGCTCGACGAGGCCGGCGTCGAGCTCGACACCCGCGACCCGTACTTCGGCTATCGCCTCCTGACCGAGGTGGCGCGGATGCGGCTCGATCACGAGCCGGTGCCGCCGGGGCTCGACAAGTGGGTGGGACCGCTGGTCGCCAGCGGCGGCAGGAAGACGGCGTCGCAATGGCTTCGCTTGATGAGGACCACGTCGGCCGAGCCGGAGCTCATGGGCGAGGACGGCCTGTCGCTCGAGGCGCTGAGCCGGCTGCGCTTTCCGATCTTGGCGATGTACGGCGACAACTCGCAGGCGCGCCTCACCGGCAGGGAGCTGCTCGACGTCTGGCCGCATGCCGAGTTCCGGCGCGTCTGCGACGCCGGCCACTTCTTCCCCTCGAGCCGGCCGGCCGAGGTGATCCAGGCGTGCAGCCGGTTCTGGCGCGGCGATTTCGGCAAGCTCGCCGCGCATCGCGCGGGCGAGGGGGACCGGCGCCACTTCCGCAGCGACCGCGTCTATCAGGCTGAAGGCGGCTGGTATTGCCTGACGCGCGAGGCCAGGCCGCTCGGCCCGTTTCTGTCGCACGACGACGCGAGCGAGCAGCTCGACGCCTATATCTCGACGATGGGAGCGCTGACGCCGGCGGAGTGACGCCGCCGAACGTGCGGCCCCGGCGGGGCGCGCGGGTCGCAGCCTACTGCCGCGCGTCAGTCGAGTCGCAGCACCATCGCCGCCCCGGTGTCGCCGGCGGGGCAGCCGGTGAAGAGGCCGATGCCGCCGCCGGCCTCGCGCAGGGCATGCGCCAGCTCGACGATGCCGCGCAACCCGGTCGGCCCCTACGGGTGACCGTAGATCAGGCTGCAGCCATAGGGGTTAATGCGTTCCAGCGGAAAGCCCGTCTGCTGCGCGAACCACAGGTTGCCAGCGCAGCAAGGTGAGCTCGTTGAGCGCGGCGCGGCTCATCGCGCCGTCGCGCGCGACCTTCTCGGCAGTCGCAACCATGGCCTGGCCGGTGTTCGGATCGGCAGCGAAGCGGTCGAGTACCAGTGGTCGGTCATCAGGCTGCCGCCCATGCCTTGGCTGCGCGGGTAGACGAGCAGTGGGCCGTTGCTGGTGGGGTCGGTCGTGACCACCAGCGGCAGCGCCTCTGCGTCGGCTTCGAGCTCGGCGCAGGCCGCTGCCAGGCAGGCCACCGAGGTGGCGCAGGCTTGCGCGACGAGCGGCCCGCTCACGCCGGGCAGCCGAGGCGTGATGTTAGCCAGGGTGCGCCGTAGAAGCTGTTCGCCTGCAGGATGGTCATGCCGAGGACGATCCGGTCTATCGCCGCGCGGTCGACCCGGCGATCGGTCAGCGCATCGCCGGTCACGGCGGCGGCGAGATCCAGGCTAGAGACATCGGCGAGGCTGCCCTGCCAACGCACGAACGGCGAGGACCAGAGCAGCGGCAGCGGCTTCGGCATGAGGGCGCCAGCCGCGAAGTGGGCCGGGAGCCCGCTCCGAGCGGCGTCGATGAGCGTCGTCGAGACTCACGCCTGCACGGCCACCCTGTTCATGTCCACCTCTTCGTTGTCGTCCCCCGGCGAGCGGGTGCTGCGTTCGGGCGGCCTTCTCGCTGCGCGATCGTACGGCAGGGCCGACGGCGATGCCTCGCTCGTGTCCTGTATGGTGCGAAGCCTTCGCCCCCCCCTCGATTCCGGAGCCTCCTGCAATGACCCGCGTCTTCAACTTCAGCGCCGGCCC
>JBDSLQ010000078.1:0-5601 GCA_039916285.1 Caldimonas sp. | reverse complement strand
TGCCGCCGCCGATCACCGGGCGACGATCCTCCTTCAGCCCGGGCAGCACGAGCTTGTCGACCCGTTCCGCGCGCAGGCACTGCTCCATCAGCCAGCGCAGACCCTCGGGGGTGATCCGCCCGTCCGTCACGCCGCTCGATGCGAGCAGCTGCGAAACCGATCCGACGGTCCCGGACGAGCCGAGCGCTTCCTGCCAATGCTGCGCCGCGAACGGTACCAGCGCTTCCTCGAGCTCGGCGCCAGCCGCGATCTGCGCCTGCCGGAACGCGGCCTCGCTGAAGCGACCGTCGCCGAAGTAGCGCGCCGACAGGCTGACGCTGCCGACCTGGAACGACTCGGCCCGCAGCGGCTTGCGGCCCTGACCGAGGATCATCTCGGTCGAGCGTCCGCCGATGTCGATCACCAGCCGCGGCGTGTTCGATGGCTGCAGCCGCGCCACTCCGGCGTAGATCAGCCGCGCTTCCTCGCGCCCGGAAATGACCTCGATCGGGAAGCCGAGAACGGCTTGCGCGCGGGCCAGGAATTCGTCGCGGTTGCGCGCCTCGCGCAGGGTTTGGGTCGCGACCGCACGGACCTGGGTCGGGGCGAATCCGGCGAGACGCTGGGCGAACCGCGCCAGGCACGCCAGACCGCGCTCGCTGGCGGCTTCGGTCAGCAGGCCGTGGCCGTCCAGGCCGGCGCCGAGCCGCACGGTCTCCTTCAGGTAGTCGATGCGTCGATAGCGCCCGTCGATCAACTGACCGATCTCGAGCCGGAAGCTGTTCGAGCCCATGTCGATCGCCGCGAGCTGACCGGGCCAGCGCGACTCGGCGCCGCGCAGGGGCGGGGTGGGCTGCATGAGCCGGATTGTCGCGGCTCGCCTCGCCGTGCGACCGACACGAAGTTCCTAGAATGCGTGTCCGCGACCGCGCCGACACGATGAACATGCTTCGCTCCCAGCTCGACGGCGCTGCCGCCACCGGCGGCACGTGACGCTCACCTGGATCGTCGTCGCCACCGGGCTCGGCGGCGTGCTTTCGGTGCTCGTCGCCGCGGCGCTGACGGTGACCGTGCTGTCGAAGCTCGTGCATCACCTGGTGAGCCTGTCGGCGGGCGTCCTGCTGGCGACGGCGCTGCTCGACATCCTGCCCGAGGCGTTCTCGGCCAAGGCGCCGACGCAGGCGCTGTTCGCGACGCTGCTCGGCGGCCTGCTGTTCTTCTTCCTGCTCGAGAAGGCCGAGCTCTACCGCCACACCCACCACCACGAAGGCGACGAGCACCATCACCACCACGGTTTCGATCGCCAGCAGGCCGGGCGCGGCGGCTGGAGCGTGATCCTCGGCGACAGCATCCACAACTTCTGCGACGGCATCATCATCGCCGCCGCCTTCCTCGCCGACACGCGGCTCGGCATCGTCACCTCGCTGGCGATCGTCGCGCACGAGATCCCGCAGGAGGTCGGCGACTACATCGTCCTGCTCAACGCCGGCTTCTCGCGGGCGCGGGCGCTTTTCTTCAACGCGCTCTCGGGCCTGGCTGCAGTCCTAGGCGGTGTCGTCGGCTACTACATCGTCGGGCCCTGGCAGACGTACTTTCCGTACCTGCTCGTCGTCGCCGCGAGCAGCTTCATCTACGTCGCCGTCGCCGACCTGATCCCTCAGCTTCAGCACCGGCTGACGCTGAAGGAGACGGCGGCGCAGCTGTTCTGGCTCGGGGCCGGGCTGGCGATCGTGGTGCTGGCGATGAGCCAGCTGCACTAGCGACGCGCTCGGCGTCAGCGGACGACGAGCACCGGCACCGTCGTGTGCTTCAAGACGTCCTGCGTCTCGCTGCCGAGAAAGAGCGAGGCCAGGCCGCTGCGGCCGTGCGAGCCCATCACGAGCAGGTCGCACTGCTGCTCCGCGGCGTGGACGACGATCGCTTCCCATGGCTGAAGCCCCTCGACCGTGCGGGCCTGGCAGGTGATGCCGGCAGCGTCGCACGCCTCGGCGACGGCGCGCACATGGCGGGTGGCGGTGCGCTCCTGCGCATCGAAGAATTCCTGCGGCGGCGTCGGCTGCATTTCGGCGACGGCGCCGTAGGGGAACGGTTCCTTGACGCAGAGCGTGACGATCTCGGCGCCGATCGTCTTCGCCAGGGCGATCGCCGTCGCGACGGCGCGGCCGCTGAGGTCCGAGCCGTCGGTGGGAACGAGAATTCGCTTGAACATCGTGGCACCTCCGGGTTGAGGACGCGGCGCGATCTTCGCATCGGCGCGGGGCGCCGTCATCGGGCGCCGGCCCGGGGTTCCCCGGGGGTCAGCCGCGGGCGATCGGCCGGGCCGGATCGGCCGACCACTCGCTCCACGAGCCGGGGTAGAGGAACGAGCCGGCCAGGCCCGCGTGCTCCATCGCCAGCAGGTTGTGGCACGCCGTCACGCCCGAGCCGCACGAGTGGATCACCTCCTGCGGACCGCGGTCGCCGAGGAGGGCGGCGAATTCATCGCGCAGCCGCGCCGGCGCCTTGAAGATGCCGCCTTCGCCGAGGTTGTCCCTGTGGAAGCGGTTGAGCGCACCCGGGATGCGGCCGGCGACCGGATCGATCGGCTCGGCCTGGCCGCGAAAGCGCTCGCCGCTGCGGGCGTCGAGGACGGCACGGCGCGGCGCCCGCGCGGCCACGCCGGCTGCGTCCACGCTCGGCGCGAGCACAGGCCGATCGGGGTACGGCGTCGGCGCCGGCACCGGCGCCGGCGACGGCTGGTCGATGAGGGCACCGCCGGCGCGCTGCCAGGCGGGGATGCCGCCGTCGAGGACGGCGACGTTGCGATGGCCGAGCCAGCGCAGCATCCACCACAGCCGCGCCGCATAGACGCCGCCGTGGGCATCGAGGGCGACGACCTGGGTTCGCGGCGCGATGCCGAGCGCGCCGACGCTGCGGGCGAAATCGGCGCGATCGGGCAGCGGATGGCGGCCGTTGCGTCCGGTCTTGGCGCCGCTCAGGTCGCGGTCGAGGTGCAGGTAGTGCGAGCCCGGCAGGTGCGACGTGGCGAAGCGTCGCTCGCCGGAACCGGTATCGGCGAGGTCGAAGCTGGTGTCGAGGACGACCGGCTTCGGCGTCGCGGCGAGCAGCGCCCGGAGCTCTTCGACGCTGACGAGGGTCGTGAAGGTCGCGGTCATGTCGTGTTCGGCGCGGGCCTCAACGCATCGCCTTCTGGTACCACTCGTGGAACTGCTGCATGCCGTCTTCCATCGGGCTCTGGTACGGGCCGTAGTCGTCCTCGCCGCGCTCGACCAGGGCGCGCCGGCCGGCGTCCATGCGCAAGGCGATCTCGTCGTCCTCGCCGCAGGTCTCCCAGTACGCCGCCTGCTCGGCCTCGACGAACTCGCGCTCGAAGGCGTGGATGTCCTCGGGGTAGTAGAACTCGACGACGTTGAGCGTCTTCCGCGGCCCATTCGGGACGAGCGTCGAGACGACCAGCACGTGGGGATACCACTCGACCATCGTCGCCGGGTAGAAGGTCAGCCAGATCGCGCCATGGCGCGGCACCGGGTCGTCGAAGCGCCCCTCGCGGTAGGCGAGCACGGCGTCGTGCCACTTGCGGTAGGTGGGCGAGCCCGGCTTGGCGAGCTCGTTCTTCGGCCCGACGGTCTGCACCGAGTGGTGCGGCCCGAACTCCCAGCGCAGGTCGTCGCAGCTCACGAAGCCGCCGAGGCCCGGGTGGGCCGGGGCGACGTGGTAGTCCTCCAGGTAGACCTCGATGAAGGTCTTCCAGTTGTAGTCGCACTCGTGCAGCTTGACGCTGTCGAAGACGTAGCCGGTGAAGTCGAGGTCGCGCGACGGCCCGATGCGCGCCAGCTCGGCGGCGACGTTGCGTTGCGGCCCGCCGGCGATGCACGGCACGTCGAAGACCATGCCGTTCCAGGTCTGGATCGGGAAGTTGGCGAGGTCGCGGCACGGGTCGTCGGCGAAGTGCGGGGCGCCGATGAGCTGGCCGCCGAGGTCGTAGGTCCAGCGGTGCAGCGGGCAGACGATGTTCTGCCCGGTGTTGCCGCGGCCGCGCAGCATCACCGCCTGGCGATGCCGGCAGACGTTCGAGACCAGTTGCAGGCCGGCCGGCGTGCGCACCAGGGCCCGGCCTTCGCCCTCCTGCGGAAGGGCATGGAAGTCGCCGACCTCCGGGACGGCGAGCGAATGGCTTATGTAACGCGGGCTTCGAGCGAACAGGCGCTCTTGCTCGCGTCGATAAAGGTCCGGGTCGAAATAGCTGCCGACCGGAAGAGGCGACTGCGCCGGGGCGAGCGCTTCCGGGGTGACGCGCAGGTCGGACATGACGTTTGGAGAGCCTCCAAGGATGCGTTGGCACAACGCGGGCCTGACGGGATGGCGGGCGCCGCCGCCGTGCCGGCCGAAGGGTCGCGGATTGTACCCAGCGCCTTTGCACGACAACCGTTCGACGCCCGGGGAATGCCGGCGGTCGACGGGGAGATCGGTGCTGCCTGCTCGGGTCATTTGGGGCCTGGTCGGCTGACTACAATCGACGCTTTCCGCAGATTGAATGACGACCGATTCCCGTCCCGACCCGAACCCGGCGGCACCCGCCAGCTACGAGGTGGCCTTGAGCGAGCTCGAGTCGCTGGTCGCGTCGATGGAAAGCGGCCAGCTGCCGCTCGAAGGCCTGCTCGCCAGCTATCGGCGCGGGACCGAGCTGCTCCAGTACTGTCGCTCCCGGCTCGAGGCGGTCGAGCAGCAGGTGAAGGTGCTCGAGGACGGGCAGCTTCGGCCGTGGCCCGCGGCATGAAGCGCGACGGTTTCGACACCTGGGCCCTGGCCGAGCTCGATGCTGTCGAGGCGGCGCTCGCGGCCTGCGTGCCGGCAGATGCGCCGGCTGGTCTCGGCGAGGCCATGCGCTACGCCGTTCTCGACGGTGGCAAGCGTCTTCGCCCGCTGCTCGTCCTCGCCGCCGCCGATGCGGTGCACGGCGTTCGCCCGGCCGCGCTGCGCGCCGCCTGTGCGGTCGAGCTGATCCACGCCTATTCGCTCGTCCACGACGACCTGCCGTGCATGGACGACGACGTCCTCAGGCGCGGCAAGCCGACGGTGCATGTCCGCTTCGGCGTCGCCCAGGCGATGCTCGCCGGCGACGCTATGCAGGCGCTCGCCTTCGAAGTCCTGACGCCCACAGATGACAGCGTCGCTCCTGCCTTGCAAGCGCGCCTGTGCGGCCTGCTCGCGCGTGCCGCCGGCGGCGGCGGCATGGCCGGCGGCCAGGCGATCGACCTCGCCAGCGTCGGCCGCCAGCTCGACGAGCGCGGGCTTTCCGACATGCACCGTCGCAAGACCGGCGCCCTCCTGCGCGCCAGCGTCCTGATGGGCGCGGCGTGCGGCACGACGACCTCGCGCGAATGGCAGTCGCTGGCCGACTACGGCGACGCCGTCGGCCTCGCCTTCCAGGTCGTCGACGACATCCTCGACGTCACCCAGGCGTCGGCGACGCTTGGCAAGACGGCCGGCAAGGACATCGACCACAACAAGCCGACCTACGTCACCGTCCTCGGCCTCGATGCCGCCCACGCGCACGCCGAAGCGCTGCGCCGCGCTGCCCACGCGGCGCTCGACGGCAGCGGCATCGGCGACACCGAGCAG
>JBDSLQ010000077.1:0-8517 GCA_039916285.1 Caldimonas sp. | reverse complement strand
GCGGACCAGGTAACGTTTGCGCCAGAAGTACATGCTCATGCCGACGCCGAGCACGACGATGAGCAGGAAGATGACCCAGAACCCGGTCCGGCTGTGGATCAGCGGCAGGCCCTCGAAGTTCATGCCGAAGAAGCCGGTCACGAGGTTGAGCGGCAGGAAGATCGCGGTCAGCGTGGTCAGCGTCCGCATGATCGCGTTGGTCCGGTTGCTCTGCTCCGAGAAGTGCATCTGCACCGCCGTCTCCGACGAGGCCTCGAGCCTGCGCACGTGCGAGAGGACGCGCTCGATGTGCTCGAGGACGTCGCGCGAGCGCACGCGCAGCTGCTCGCGTTCGCGCCGCTGCGCGTCGTCGCTCGGAGCGGGCCAGTCGTCGAGCGCATCGAGCCACTCGACGATCGCGGCGCGCTGGTCCTCGCAGGTGTCCTCGAGCAGGTGCAGGGCGTTGCGCGAATCGAGCAGCAGGCGCCAGCCGGCCGGCGGCCCACGCATGCCGAAGAGCTGCTCCTGCAGCTCGTCGAGCTGCTTGGTGAGCAGGCGGCGCAGCTCGAGGTAGCTGTCGACCATGAAGTTGACCATGCGCAGCATCAGGTCGGCCGGGCCGGTCGGCATGCGCGCGCTGGCGCGGCCCTCGGCGGGCGACGAGGTCTGGTTCTGCAGCCGGTTGGCGAAGAACTCGCGCACCTGGCAGTCGGTCGGATGGACGGTGAGCAAGACGCGGTCGAAGACGACGAAGCCGACCGGGCTCGTGTCGATCATCGCGATCGCGTCCTGGCTCCCCTGCGACGACGGCCCGTCGTTGTCGATCGCCGCGACGGCGCCCGCGGCGAGGCGCCGGAAGACGAGGATGTCGTACGCCGAGGTGTAGTCATAGCTCGACGGCAGCTGGCTGTTGAGCAGGTCTTGGACATGCAGGTCGAACAGCTGCGCGCCGGCCCACGCCTGCAGCTTCGCCTGGACTTCAGGCAGCGCCGTCTCGAACGCCGAGCACGTCGTCGCGACCCACAGGTAGCCGAGCGGCGGCACCGTCTCGGGCAACGACTCCAGCTCGGTGAACTGGTCACCGACGATGTGGAAGGCGCGCACCGGCTGCGGCATCGCCGGATCGCTCTACGGCAGCCGCTTCAGAAGACGCGCTGCATCGAGGGCGAAGTACGTCAGCACGCCGTCGGCGCCGGCGCGCTTGAAGGCGCCCAGCACTTCCATCATCGTTGCGTCGTGGTCGAGCCAGCCGCGCTCGGCCGCCGCCTTGAGCATCGCGTACTCGCCGCTCACCTGGTAGGCGAAGGTCGGCATGCGGAACTCGTCCTTCACCCGCCGGACGATGTCGAGGTAAGGCAGGCCGGGCTTGACCATCACCATGTCGGCACCTTCGGCGATGTCGAGGGCGAGCTCGCGCAGCGCCTCGTCGCTGTTCGCGGGGTCCATCTGGTAGACCTTCTTGTTGCTCTTGCCGAGGTTCGCGGCCGAGCCGACGGCGTCGCGGAACGGACCGTAGAAGGCGCTCGCGTACTTGGCGCTGTACGCCATGATCCGCGTGTGGATGTGGCCGGCGCCCTCGAGCGCGGTGCGGATCGCGCCGATCCGGCCGTCCATCATGTCGCTCGGCGCGACGATGTCGACGCCGGCCTCGGCCTGCACCAGCGCCTGCTTGACGAGGACCGCGACGGTGTCGTCGTTGACGATGTAGCCGGTGCCGTCGAGGAGGCCGTCCTGGCCGTGGCTGGTGAACGGATCGAGGGCGACGTCGGTCATCACGCCGAGCGCTGGAAAGCGCTTCTTCAACTCGCGCACGACGCGTGGGACCAGGCCCTTGGCGTTGAGCGCCTCGCGCCCGTCGTCGCTCTTCAGCGACGGCTCGAGCACCGGAAAGAGCGCCATCACCGGGATGCCGAGCGATACGCACTCCTCGGCGATCGGATAGAGCCGGTCGAGCGTCACGCGCTGAACGCCCGGCATCGAGGCGATGTCATGGACGACGTCGTGGCCGTCGAGCACGAACACCGGCAGGATCAGGTCGCTCGGGTACAGGCGCGACTCGCGCACCAGCTCGCGGCTCCAGGCTTCGCGGCGCAGACGCCGCGGACGGCTCGCGGGGAAGGGCGGCGGCGTCAGCACGGCGCGATTCTAGGCGGCAGGTCGTGATCGTCGAGGCGCCGCCGATAATCGGTCGATGGGTTCATCGCTCCTCTGGGTCAAGGCCCTCCACATCGTTTTCGTCAGCAGCTGGTTCGCGGGCCTGTTCTACCTGCCGCGCCTGTTCGTGAACCTGGCCAGCGTTCCAGCCGACAGCCATGCCGAGCGCGAGCGGCTGCTCATGATGGCGAGGAAGCTCTACCGCTTTTCGGGCCTGCTGATGGTCATCGCGATCGCGCTCGGCCTGGTGATGTGGCTCGGCTACGGCGACGGAAAGGGCACCTTCTGGCTGCACGCCAAGATCGTTCTGGTCGTCGCCGCCATCGGCTATCACCACGCCTGCCGCTCGCTCCTGCGCAAGTTCGAGGAGTTCGCCAACGTGCGCAGCGAGCGATGGTTCCGCGTCTTCAACGAATCGGCGGTCGTCCTCTTCACCGTGATCGTCGTGCTCGCGGTCGTGAAGCCCTCGTTCGGCTGAGGCCGCGGGCGGCGCTCCGATCGCACGGTCTCCGATGTCCCGACATCGCAGCTCGGCCGTCCCGCTGTCGTGGCTGTACGGCGCGCTGATCGTCTACGCGAGCCTGTATCCGTTCGTCGGCTGGCACGTTCCCGGGGTCGGTGCACTCGATTTCCTGGCGCGCGGATTCCCGCGCTACTGGACCTCGTTCGACCTTCTCGCCAACCTGCTCGGCTATCTGCCGCTCGGCTTCCTGCTCTTCGTTGCCTGCATCCGCGGCGGCCGCAGCGCAGGCAGCGCGGCGCTGCTGGCCGGGGGCGGCGCCGCGCTGCTCTCGCTGACGATGGAGGTGCTGCAGAACTACCTGCCGCAGCGCGTCTCGTCGAACCTCGACCTCGCCCTCAATATGCTCGGCGGTGCGCTCGGCGTCGCCATCGGCGCGGCGCTCAACGGCCGCGGCGGCATCGATCAGTGGCAGAAGCTGCGCGACCGCTGGTTCGTCGCGCGCAGCGCCGGCGGCCTGTCGCTGCTTGTCCTCTGGCCTATCGGCCTGCTGTTTCCGACCGCGGTGCCATTCGGACTCGGCCACGTCTTCGGCCGCATCCAGCCGTGGATCGTCGATCTCCTCGCCGACACGCCGGCTGCGGCCTGGACCGAGGGCTGGACGGTGGCGGTCGCGCCCGCCGCCGATGCGTCCAAGGCGGCCCTGTCGCCTAGCGCGGAGCTGTTGATCATCGTCCTCGGCCTGCTCGCGCCGTGCCTGATCGCCTTCACGATCGCGACCCCGGGTTGGCGTCGCGCTGCCCTCGTGCTGGGCGCGGCGCTCATCGGCGCAGCGACGACGACCCTTTCGACCGCGCTCAACTTCGGGCCGACGCATGCCTTCTCGTGGACGACGCAGCACGCGCTGCAGGCGGTGGGCATCGGCATCGGGGCCGCGTGGCTGCTGAGCTTCGTGCCGCGGCGCGTCGCCGCCGGCTTCGGCCTGATCGCGCTCACCGCGCTGGTCATGCTGGTCGCGCAGGCGCCCGCCGACCCCTACTTCGCGCAAAGCCTGCAGGGCTGGGAGCAGGGCCGCTTCATCCGCTTCCACGGCGCGGCGCAGTGGGTCGGCTGGCTCTGGCCGTACGCCGCCCTCACCTACCTGCTGGCCCGGCTGGCCGCGCTCGAGCCGCGGAGCTAGCGCCGGCGGTCGCTCACGGCATTCGACGTCGCGCTGTCAGAGGCCGAGCAGCTGCAGCGCGAGGCGATGCGTCCGCGACGACGGGTCGGCGAGCTCGTGGAGCACGTTCATGTGATGGCGCGCCGGCACCTCCTCGCAGACGGGCACGGCGCGCCCGCCCCACGCGGCGGCAATGGCCGCGCTCTGGCGCCGGAACTCCTCGCTTTCGTCGGCGCCGACGATGGCGACGAGGCGGCCGCCAGGCGCCGGCATCAGGACCGGGCTGAGGCGGCGCGCCGAAGTGGCGTCGAGGTTCAGGTCGGGAGCGAGGAAGGGCGCGTGGCGGAGCGGCTCGAGCTCGAAGACGCCGGAGAGGGCGAGCGCGCTATCGACCAGATCGACGGGCAGGTCGGGAGCGACTGCGCGCCAGTCGCACGACAGCATCATCGCCGCCAGGTGGCCGCCCGCCGAATGGCCGACGACGACGATGCGCGAGGGGTCGCCGCCGTGGCCGGCGGCGTGGCGCCAGACCCAGGCCAGCGCCTGCACGAGCTGCAGCACGATGTGCTCGATGTCGACGGCCGGGCACAGCGCGTAGTTCGGCAGCACGACCATCGCCCCGGCGGCGACAAAAGGCGGCGCGATGAAGGACTGGTCGCGCTTGTCCAGGGCGCGCCAGTAGCCGCCGTGGATGTAGACCAGCACCGGCGCACCCGGCGCCTTCGGCGTGAACAGGTCGAGTCGCTCGCCCGGCGCGCTGCCGTAGGCGAGGTCGAGCGTGCATGCGCTGCTCGCGCGGGCATGGTGCGAGCGCTCGTCCCACTCGCGCAGGATGGCGAGGTGCTCGGGGATTCGGGCGCGGTTGTTGTACTGCGCGTCGAACCACTCCGGCGTGGCGCGGGCGGCTGAGGAAGCGGCGCCTGCGCCGCGCGGTGTCGCCGTCATGCCGCGGCCGCCTTCGTCTGCGCCCGCGTCTTGCGCGGCGGCGTCGCGGCAGTCGCGGGGCCACGCGGCCGGGCCGCGGCGGCGGCGTCGCGCTGCGCGGCCTCGATCAGCGCATCGGCCATCCACAGGGCGATCTGCTCGACCTCGCGGTCGGGCAGGCCCCAGATGTCCTTCAGGACCATGTAGGGCTCGATGCCGTAGACCACCGACAGGGCGCGGTGCAGCCGGTCGCGCACGGCGGGCGGCAACGTCCGCGCCAGCGGCGCGAGCGCGTGCTCGAGGATGCGGACGCGGTGGCCGCGCCGATAAGGTTCCTCCTCGAGCAGGCCGGCACGCTCGAGCGCCCACTGCTCGAGCGCGAGCTGCGCGGCGGCGCGCATCTGCGGCTCGAACTCCTTGAAGCGCGGGAAGGTCTGCACGAACAGCTCGTGGATGCGCGCCCGGCCGTCGGGCTCGTCGGAGGCGAAGGCGCGCACCGGGCCGAGTGACAGGTCGACGACGGCGGTGACCAGGGCGCTCCGGCTCGGGAAATAGCGGTAGGTCGTGGCTCGCGAGACCTTGGCGCGCGCCGCGACTTCGGCGACCGAGGGCACGTGGCCGTCCTGCTGGATCAGCGTCATCGCCGTCTCGAGCAGCAAACGGAAGGTCGCCGCCTTGACGCCGCGCTCGGGCGCGGGCGGCGGCTCGCTGAGCTTATGCTTGAGGCGGACCATGAGGGTTTGTCCGGAGCGGCGAGGTCGCCTCTGCGCTTGTGAGGGTGTCGGACCGGACTCTATGATGCGTCGATCACGATTTGAGACGCAAGTCTTAAATTGAACCAACGATCTCGCGGCGCTCGGGACCTGCCCGCGGCGACCGCCGGACCCAACCGAGACAAGTCGCATGCGGATCGGCAGCTGGAGCTGGGGCGGCCGACCTCAAGTCGGCACGATTTCGCCGTCGGGTCAGGAGGCGACGCCCCTGGCGGTGGCCGACCCGGCGCGCGGCGCGCAGGGCCTGATCGAGTCGATCGCGCGCGGCGAGCCGATGCCGTCGCCGTCGGGCGCGCGCCTGCCGGTCGATGCGATCGAGCTGCGCGCACCGCTGCCGCGCCCGCTCAGGAGCCTGTTCTGCGTCGGCCGCAACTACCACGCCCATGCCGCCGAGCTCGCCAACAGCGTCTTTCGCGCCAGCCTGCCGGTCGAGCACGCCTGGCCGATCGTCTTCAGCAAGTTTCCCGAGTGCGTGATCGGCCCGCGCGAGCCGGTGCGTCTGCCCGGCGCGGCGATTTCGAGCCAGATCGACTACGAGAGCGAGCTCGCGGTCGTGATCGGCCACGGCGGGCGCGACATCCCGAAGGCGCGGGCGATGGACCACGTCTTCGGCTACACGATCGTCAACGACGTGACGGCGCGCGACGTGCAGGTGCGCCACCAGCAGTGGGACCTCGGCAAGAGCTTCGACACCTTCTGCCCGATGGGACCGTGGATCACGACCGCCGACGAGATGGACGGCCGCGCCACGCGCGTGCGCGGCTGGGTCAATGGCGAACTGCGCCAGGACGGCCACACCAGGGACATGATCTTCGACATCCCGACGCTGATCGAGACCTGCTCGCGCGGCATCACGCTCTACCCCGGCGACTTGATCGCGACCGGCACCCCCGCGGGCGTCGGCATGGGCTTCTCGCCGCCGCGCTGGCTCGGCGCCGGCGACGTCGTGCGGATCGAGATCGACGGCATCGGCGTCCTCGAGAACCGGTTCGAGTGACATGGCGCTGCACGTCATCGACCGCGTGGTCGTGGAGGAAGAAGGCGAGGGCGATGCGGTCGTCTGCGTGCACGGCCTTGGCGGCAGCACCAACACCTTCACGCCGTTGATGGCGACGCTGGCGCGCCACCGCGTCCTCCGTGTCGACATGCCGGGCAGCGCGCGCTCGCAGCGCGTCGAGGGGCCGCTCACCATCGAGCGCTTCGTCGAGACGCTGCTCTCGGTCTGCGCGCGGCTGAACGTAACGCGGGCGCACTGGATCGGCCACTCTCTCGGCACCATCGTCTGCCAGCACGTCGCCGTGACCGCGCCGAAGCTCGTGCGCAGCCTAGCCTTGTTCGGGCCGCTGATCACGCCGCCGGAAGCGGCGCGGGCGGCGACCCGCGCCCGCGCCGCCAAGGCGCGCGGCGAAGGCGCCGCCGGAATGCACGAGATCGCGCTCGGCCTCCTCGACGCGGCGATCTCGGCTGACACGCGCCAGCGCTCGCCGCTCGCGGTCGCCTTCGTCCGCGAGAGCCTGATGCGCCAGGACGGCGAGGCGTACGCGCGCAGCTGCGAGGCGCTCGCTGGAGCGACGCCCGCCGCGGTCGAGCGGATCGAGGCGCCGGTGCTGCTTGTCACCGGCGACGAGGACGGCGTCGCGCCGCCGCAGCAGGTGCGCGCCTTCGCGGAGAAGCTGCACGGCGCGAAGAGCATCCGCGTCGTCGTCCTGCCGAAGTGCGGGCACTGGACGCCGATCGAGCGGCCCGACGAGTGCGCGCGTGAGCTGCGCGACTTCCTCGCCGCGCAGCGCTGAGCGCAACGAGCGGCACAGAAAGGACTGCCATGGCCGACATCCACTACACCAACGTCCGCATCTTCGACGGCGGCGGCGAAGCGCCGTTCATGGGCGAGGTGCTGGTCCAGGGCGACAAGATCGCGCGCGTCGTTCGCAGCGGCCACGGCGTTCGCGCCGCGCCGGTCGGCGGCGCTCGCGTCGTCGACGGCGCCGGCGCGTTCCTGATGCCGGGCATGGTCGAGGCGCACACCCACTTCTCGTGGAACGACCAGCCGACGCTCGACGCGATCCAGCGCATGCCGCCGGAGGAGCACATCCTCTGGTGCGCCGAGGTCGCGAAGAAGTATCTCGACATGGGCTGGACCAGCTGCGTCGGCGCCGCCGCCGCCAAGCCGCGCCTCGACGTCGTGATCAGGAACGCGATCAACGACGGCACCATCGTCGGCCCGCGCTATCTCGCGGCAAGCCAGGAGATCACCGTCCCCGGTGGCCTGGGGGACACGACCCAGCCGCACCTGCCGCAAGCCGACTTCGCGTTCGGCGCGATCGTCAGCGGCAGCGAGGAGATGCGGCGCTGCGTACGCATGTTCGTGAAGTGGGGCGTCGACTCGCTCAAGATCAATCTCTCGGGCGAATCGATCACCGGCATGCCGGGCGATCGCTGCCAGTTCACCGACGCCGAGATCGCCACCTGCGTCGAGGAGGCCAAGGCCTGGGGCAAGCGGGTTGCGGCGCACGCGCGCTCGTGCAATTCGATCAAGCGCTGCGTCACGCACGGCATCGAGGTCATCTATCACGCCAGCTTCACCGACACCGAGACGCTCGACCTGCTCGAACAGCACAAGATGGAGCACTTCATCGCGCCCGGGCTGGCCTGGCTGATCAACACCAGCCACCACGCGAGCGAGTGGGGCCTGACGCCCGAGGTCACCAGGAAGATGGGCTACCACCGCGAGCTCGAGGCGGCGGTCGAGACCATGAAGGCACTCAGGAAGCGCGGCGTGCGCATCCTGCCCGGCGGCGACTACGGCTTCGCGTGGACGCCGCACGGCACCAACGCCAAGGACCTCGAGTACTTCGTCAAGGTCGTCGGCATGAGCACGATGGAAGCGCTGCTCTCGGCCACTGCCTGGGGCGGGCCGATGATGAAGATGGGCAAGTCGATCGGCTACGTCCGCGAGGGCTGCTTCGCCGACCTGTTGCTGGTCGACGGCGACCCGCTCGCCGACATCACGATCCTGCAGGACAAGTCGCGCATCCTGTCGGTGATGAAGGGCGGCGAGTTCCACCGCG
>JBDSLQ010000076.1:0-5186 GCA_039916285.1 Caldimonas sp. | reverse complement strand
GTGACGTTGCCCCAGGCGATCTTCTTGTCGGTGCCGGCGACCTTGAACTCGCCGTTCTCGAACTCGATGTCGGTGTCGGCCGCCTCGAGCAGGTGGGCGGCGATCTTCTTGCCCTTGGCGATCACCTTGTCGACCGCTTTCACGATCGCCGTGCCGCCGACCGCGAGCGAGCGGCTGCCGTAGGTGCCCATGCCGAACGGGACGCGGCCGGTATCGCCGTGGACGATCTCGACGTTGCCGACCGGGATGCCGAGGCGTGCCGCGACGACCTGCGCGAACGTCGTCTCGTGGCCCTGGCCATGGCTGTGTGACCCGGTGAACACGGTCACGGTGCCGGTCGGATGGACGCGCACCTCGCCCGCCTCGAACAGGCCCGCGCGCGCGCCGAGCGCGCCGGCGATGTTCGACGGCGCGATGCCGCACGCCTCGATGTAGCAGGCGTAGCCGAGGCCGCGCTTCCTGCCCTTCGCCGCCGACGCAGCCTTGCGGGCCGGGAAGCCGCCGACGTCGGCGATCTCCATCGCCTTGTCGAGGTGCGCCGCGTAGCCGCCGACGTCGTAGGTCAGGCCGACCGGCGTCGCGTACGGGAAGGTGGTGATGAAGTTCTTCTTGCGGATCTCGGCCGGGCTCATGCCCATGTCGCGCGCCGCCTGCTCGACGATGCGCTCGACGACGTACGTCGCCTCGGGGCGGCCGGCGCCGCGGTAGGCGTCGACCGGCGCGGTGTTGGTGAACACCGCCTTGACCTCGACGTAGATCGCCGGCGTCTTGTACTGGCCGGCGAGCAGGGTCGCGTACAGGATGGTCGGCACCGCCGAAGCGAAGGTCGACAGATAGGCGCCCATGTTGGCGATCGTCTTGACGCGCAGCGCCAGGAAATTGCCGCTGTCGTCCATCGCCATCTCGGCGGTCGTGACGTGGTCGCGGCCGTGCGCATCGGTCAGGAACGATTCGCTCCGCTCGGCCGTCCACTTGATCGGCCGGCCGACGCGCTTGCTGGCCCAGACCAGCGCGACGTCTTCCGGGTACAGGAAGATCTTCGACCCGAAGCCGCCGCCGACGTCGGGCGCGATCACGCGCACCTTCGACTCCGGCAGGCCGAGTACGAACGCGCACATCAGGAGCCGCTCGACGTGCGGGTTCTGGTTGGCGACGTACAGCGTGTAGCTCTCGTCGCTGCGGTTGTAGCTGGCATTGGCGGCGCGCGGTTCGATCGCGTTCGGGATCAGCCGGTTGTTGACGAACGACAGCTTGGTGACCTTGGTCGCCTTGGCGAATGCCGCGTCGACCGCCGCCTTGTCGCCGTGGCCCCAGTCGTAGCAGACGTTGTGGGGAACGTCGTCGTGCACGCTCGTCCCGATCGAGTCGGCGGCGCTGAGGTCGATCACCGCCGGCAGCTCGTCGTAGTCGACGACGACCAGCTCGGCCGCGTCCTTCGCCTGCAGCAGCGTCTCGGCGACGACAAGCGCGACCTGGTCGCCGACGTGGCGCACCTTGCCTTGCGCGAGCACCGGATGCGCCGGCTCCTTCATCGGCGTTCCGTCCTTGCTGTGGATCAGCCAGCCGCACGGCAGGCCGCCCACCTTGGCCTCGGCGAGATCGGCACCGGTGATGATGTCGATGACGCCGGGCGCCGCCTTCGCGGCCGCGAGGTCGATCGAGCGGATGCGCGCATGCGCGTGCGGGCTCCTCAGGAAGACGCCGAAGGTCTGCCCCTGCAGGACGACGTCGTCGGTGTAGTTGGCGGCGCCGGTGATGAAGCGGCGGTCCTCGCGGCGGCGAATGCTCTGCCCGATCGGGCTCTTGGTCGTGTCGACTTCGTTCATGTTGCCCATGGCGCGCTCCTCAGACCGTCGTCGGGGTCTTGCCCGACTGGCAGAACTGGATCGACTTGACGATGTTGTGATAGCCGGTGCAGCGGCAGATGTTGCCGTCGAGCGCCTCGCGGATCTCTTCTTCGCTGGCCTTCGGGTTGTCGGCGAGCAGCTGCACCGCCGACATCACCATGCCGGGAGTGCAGAAGCCGCATTGCAGCCCGTGGCACTCGCGAAACGCCGCCTGCATCGGGTGCAACTCGTCGCCCTGGGCCAGGCCCTCGATCGTCATGATCTGGCTGCCCTGCACCTGCGCCGCGAGCATCGAGCACGACTTGATCGCGCGCCCGTTCATGTGCACCGTGCACGCGCCGCACTGGGCGGTGTCGCAGCCGACGTGGGTGCCGGTCAGCTGCAGGGTCTCGCGCAGGAACTGGACGAGCAGCGTGCGCGAATCGACGGTCTTGGTGACCGCCTTGCCGTTGACGGTGAGGGAAATGGGAATGTCCACGCCGGTCTCCTGAGGGGATGTTCGCGAGGCGGTGGCCAGGAATGTGGCGCCGCTGCGAGGGGGCTATCGACCCATTGTTGAAGGGGCAAGGGGCATCACAAGGATGGGTTTCCCTAATGCGCCGCCCGCCGCCGCCCGGGCGTCGCCGCTATGCGGCGCAGCTTCGAAAGCCGAAGAAGCCGGCGTCGCGGTCGGGCCGCGCGAAGCCGCGCAGGCGCGCGCTCACGAGGCTCGGGCGGGTCGCGAACGAGGCGCCGCGCAGCACCTTGTGCGATCCGAAGGCGGGCAGCGAGTAGTCGCGCCAGGGTCCGGCGGCGAAGCCCGGATACGGCCGGAATGTCGTCGCCGTCCATTCGTGCACTTCGCCCCAGCGAAAGCCGCGCGTCGCGCCCTGATGCGCCGCCGCTTCCCACTCGACTTCGCTCGGCAGGCGGCGCCCGGCCCAGCGGCACCAGGCATCGGCCTCGTACCAGCTGACGTGAACGGCAGGATGCGATCCGGCGACGCGTGCCAGCACGCCGAAGCGGCGCTGCAGCACGCCGTGGCGCATCTGGTCGACGTGGCGCGGCGTGCGCCGGCCTTCCCTCTGCAGCCAGTCCCAGCCGGCGTCGTTCCAATGGATCTTCTCGTCGTAGCCGCCGTCCTCGACGAACTCGCCGTACTGCGCCCAGGTGACCGCTTGCGCATCGATCTCGAACTCGGGCACCTCGACCGGGTGCGGCTCGGCTTCGTTGTCGAAGCGAAAGCCGGCGCCGCTCGTGCCGATCAGCCAGCGCGTCGCCGGAAAGAGCAGCGGCGGGCGCGCCGGCCGCGTCGTCACGCGCGCGACCAGCCCGGTCTCGACACCGAGCGTCTGCGCCAGCACCGCGAACCCCTCCGCCTGCATTTCCTCTTGGAAGAGCGCGAGGCGATGGAAGTAGAGCGACGCATCGTCCTCGACGCCGATGCCGGCGAGCAGCTCGAGCGTCGCCTCGAGCGTCTCGACGAGGTACGCGCGCGTTGCCGGCAGGTCGGGCAGACCGGCGGCGGCGAGGGCGCGCCGGCGCGGGCGGTCGACGAGCGCCGGGTCGTACCAGGCATCGACCTCGGGAACGATCGACGCCAGGCGCGGAGGTGTGGCATCGGCGCGCTCGCCGCGCCCGCGCTGAACGTTGCGCGCGATCCAGCGCTCCTGGAACCAGCCGATGTGGCCGAGCGTCCAGAGCACCGGATCGAGCTCGTCTGCGAGCGCGGCAGGCAGGTCGCCGGGCAGGACCAGCGCCTTGCTGTCGGCCGCCGCCTCGAGCGCGCTCGCCCAGCGCAGCGTGTGGTTGCGCGCATCGATCAAGCCGAGCGAGAGCAGCTCCTTGCCGGCCGAGCGCAGGCTCGCGCTGTCGAGGCCGGACGCGCCCAGCTCGATCACGGCGGCGCCGGCGCGGCGTGGACGGTGCGACAGTTGAGCGGCAGGTAACGCTCGGCGATGTTCGTCTTGTTGAGGCCGCGCGCGGTCATCCTGTTGGGAGGCGCGGCATTGCCGCAGACCCACGACACCGGGACGATGCGCGCGTCGTCGATCACGCCGGGGCGCAGGCTCAGCACCTTGCCGTGGATCGCCGCGTTGGCGCGGTTGCCGAAGGTGATCTGGATCGCGCCCGACTCGATCGCGACCGCGCTCACATACTCGTTGACGATCTTGTCGGCGACCGGCAGGCCGGCGGCGTCGTTGTCGGCCGGGAGCTGGCCCGTTGCCGACCACGCCGCCGCGACCTTCGGCTTGACGATGTCGGCGAGCCTGACCGACTCGACGATGCGATCGCGCGTCAGCTTGTCGGAGACATCGGGCAACGCGATCAGGGCGAGGATGACGATGATCGCGATCACGACCATCAGCTCGATCAGAGAAAAGCCCGGCGCTCCGGCACGGGACGGGGGTCGGCGGCGAGCGAGGAGGCGTGGCGATCGGGGACGCATGCCAGCGATTGTCTGCGCCGGCGCTGCGCCGGCGGCAACCGCCCATCGTCGCCGCGCCGCCGCGCGGCGCAAGCCGCATATCGGCCACGGGAATTCGTGCGGCGCGGGTGCGCGGCGCCGTCCTACGCCCGTGGCGCGGGGGCCGGACGTAAGGTGCGGTCTAGACGTGCGGCGGCGCCTCGCCGATTCCGCAGGCACATCGGAGACATCCTCATGAAAACGAATCTTGCATCTCTCGCCGGGCTCGTCGCGGTCGGCGCGGCCGCCTACCTCGCGGCGCCGGCGCATGCCGCCGATGCAGCGGCGCCCGCCGGCGCGAAGTCGGCCTACCAGAAGGAGCGCGCCGATTGCAATGCCGGCCGCACCGCCCAGGATCGGGCGACCTGCCTAAAGGAAGCGGGCGCCGCCCTCGACGAACGCAAGAAGAACCGTCTCGACAACACCGGCTCGGTGCGCCAGAACGCGATCGAGCGTTGCAACACGGTGGCGCCGAAGGACAAGGCCGATTGCCTCGCGCGCGTCGAGGGGCCGACCCAGCCGAACCAGACGACGACGACGACGGGCAGCGTCGCCGGCGGCGGCGTGATCCGCGAGACGAAAACCACCACGACCGGGGAGCCGACGCTCGTCATCATTCCCGGCGCAACGGCGGCCAGCGCGCCGCGCTGATCCCGCGCCGTTGACGAGGACGGCGACGACGCGGGGCGAGCGGCCCCAGCGCCGCTGCTATCCTCGCCTCCCCCTGTCGCGCCGTGGCTGCCCTGCACATCACCGATATCGAGTCGGCCATCAACTGGTGGCGCGATCGGTCCCCCTCGCCTGACGGCATCACCGCCTGCGCCGAGGTGCTGGCCCTGGCCGAGGTGTACGCCCTGATGGTGTACTACCACGAGACCGAGTGCGACGAAGAG
>JBDSLQ010000075.1:0-8422 GCA_039916285.1 Caldimonas sp. | reverse complement strand
TGGGCTTCCCGGGCTACTTCCTGATCGTCGCCGACTTCATCAACTGGGCGCAGACGCACGGTTGCCCGGTCGGCCCCGGGCGCGGCTCGGGCGCCGGCTCGCTGGTCGCCTATTCGCTCAACATCACGGGGATCGATCCGCTCCGCTACGAGTTGCTGTTCGAGCGCTTTCTCAACCCCGAGCGGGTGTCGATGCCCGACTTCGACATCGACTTCTGCCAGGCCAACCGCGATCGCGTCATCGATTACGTGAAGGCGAAATACGGCCGCGACGCGGTCAGCCAGATCGCGACCTTCGGCACCATGGCGGCGAAGGCGGCGCTGCGCGACATCGGCCGCGTCCTCGGCATGAGCTACGGACACGTCGACTCGATCGCCAAGCTCGTGCCGGCGCCGCCGGGCAAGACGGTGACGCTGAAGCGCCCACCCGAGCGGCCGGACCATGGCGTCATCTACGCGCGCCGCGAAGCACCTGAGATCGAGCAGCGCGAGAGGAACGAAGAGGAGGTCGCCGAGCTGCTGGCGCTGGCCGAGCGCGCCGAGGGCCTGGTGAGGAACGTCGGCATGCACGCCGGCGGGGTGCTCATCGCGCCGGGCCGGATCACCGACTTCTGCCCGCTCTACATGCAGCCGGGCAGCGCCAGCGCGGTCAGCCAGTTCGACAAGGACGACGTCGAGGCGATCGGCCTCGTCAAGTTCGACTTCCTCGGCCTGGCGACGCTGACCATCCTCGAGCTGGCCAAGGACTTCATCACGGCACGGCACCCCGCCCAGCGCAACTTCTCCTACGAGACCCTGCCGCTCGACGACCCCAAGGTGTACGCGCTTTTCGCGGAGGGCCGGACCGAGTCGGTGTTCCAGTTCGAAAGCGCCGGCATGCGACGCATGCTGAAGGACGCGCAGCCGAACCGGCTCGAGGACCTGATCGCGCTGAACGCGATGTTCCGGCCGGGGCCGATGGAGAACATCCCGAGCTTCTGCAACCGCAAGCACGGCCGCGAGGAGGTGCGCTATCCGCATCCCCTGCTCGAAACGGTGCTCGGCGAAACCTACGGGATCATGGTCTACCAGGAGCAGGTGATGCAGGCCGGCCAGATCCTCGGCGGCTACTCGCTGGGTGGCGCCGACCTGCTGCGCAAGGCCATGGGCAAGAAGAAGCCCGAGGAGATGGCCACCCATCGCACCGTCTTCCGCGAGGGCGCGGCGAGGAAGGGCATCTCGGCCGAAGTCGCCGACGAGGTGTTCGACCTGATGGAGAAGTTCGCGGGCTACGGCTTCAACAAGGCGCATGCCACCGCGTATTCGCTGCTCGCCTATCACACGGCGTGGATCAAGACCCATTTCGCGGCCGAGTTCTTCGCTGCCAACATGTCGATCGAGATCGACAACAGCGACAAGCTGAAGGCGCTCCTCGTCGATGCCAAGACGTTCGGCATCACGATCGAGACGCCCGACGTCAACGCCGGCACCTTTCGATTCGAGCCGCTGGCCGCCGATTCGGTGCGCTACGGCCTCGGCGCGATCAAGGGCACCGGCCAGGGCGCGATCGAGGCGATCGTCGCCGCGCGCGAGGAGGGTGGGCGGTTCACGAGCCTGTTCGACTTCTGCGCCCGCGTCGACCGCGGCCGCATCAACCGCCGCGTCGTCGAGGCGCTGATCAAGTCGGGCGCCTTCGACCGCATCAACCCGGCGCGGTCTTCGCTGCTCGCGAGCGCCGGGCTGGCGCTCGACTGGGCCGAGACGCAGGCCGCGCACGCCGACCAGGGCGGCCTCTTCGATGCCCTCTTCGCCGACGGCGATTCGCACGGCGCGAGCAGCCAGGAGCCGCCACTCGTGTCGGCACGCGAATGGACCATCAAGGAGCGCCTGACGCTCGAGAAGTCGGCGCTCGGGTTCTACCTCTCCGGGCATCTCTTCGACCAGAGCGCGGCCGAGGTGCGGCGCTTCGCCAAGCTGCGCATCGTCGACCTCATCGACACGCGCGAAACGCTGCTGCTTGCCGGCATCGTCGGCGAGCTGCGCGTCGTCAACGGCCAGCGCGGCCGCGTCGCGCTGTTCCGGCTCGACGACATGAGCGATTCGATCGAGGCGGTCGCCAACGAGGAGTTGCTCGTCGCCAACCGCGAGTTGCTCAAGGAAGACGAGCTGGTCATCGTCCAGGGCCGCGTCCAGCCCGATCGCTTCACCGGCGGCGTGCGCTTCAACGTGCAGAGCGTCTGGGACCTGGCCGGCGCACGTTGCCGCTTCGGCAAGTACCTGCGCGTCGAGGTCAACGGCAGCGTGCCGCCGGTCGCCGAGGTGCTGCGCGACTATCCGGTGCGCCGCTCGCAGACCGAGCACGGCGAGATCCAGGAAGGCCTGCGCGTTCGCCTGCAGCTGCAGCGTCGCGAGGCGATCGGCGAGCTCGACCTCGGCGACGCGGTGCGCTTCTATCCGAGCGACGGCGCGCTCGAGCGTTGGCAGACGAGCACGCACACGCCGATCGCGATCGTCTACGAGTGACGTTTCGCACGATGCGCGGGGCATCGGCGCGGCACGGCGACGGTGAACCCTACCTATCATCGCGCCGACGGCCAACGGCCGACCCGGCGCGGCGATGACGAATCAGACAAGCAAAACCGGGCTGGTCCTCACCGGCGGCGGCGCGCGCGCGGCCTACCAGGTCGGCGTGCTGCAGGCGGTGGCGCAGATCCGCCGCGACTGCGGCGCACCGCCGGGCAACCCCTTTCCGGTCATCGCCGGCACGTCGGCCGGCGCCATCAACGCCGCTGCGCTGGCGTGTCGCGCCGATACGTTCGACGAGGCCGTCGAGGGCCTCGTCGACGTCTGGCGCAACTTTCGCGCCGAGCAGGTCTACCGGTCCGACTCCTTCGGCGTGATCCGGACCGGCGCGCGCTGGCTGACGATGATGTCGGTCGGCTGGGTGATCGCGCGCTGGCGCCGGGCGCGGCCGCGCTCGCTGCTCGACAACACGCCGCTCGAGGCGCTGCTCAAGGAGCTCGTCGACATGGGGCGGCTCCATCGCGTCATGGCCGAAGGGCACTTGCACGCGCTCGCGGTCACCGCGTCGAGCTATGGGTCGGGCCTGCACGTGACGTTCTACGACGCGCTCGGCGACATCACGCCGTGGACGCGCTCGCAGCGCCTCGCAGTTCGCACCGCGATCACGATTCCGCACCTGATGGCGTCGTCGGCGATTCCGTTCGTCTTCCCGGCGGTCGCGCTCGACATCGCCGGCCACACCGAATACTGCGGTGACGGCTCGATGCGCCAGGCGGCGCCGATCTCTCCGGCCGTGCACCTGGGCGCCGAGCGCATTCTCATCGTCGGCGCCGGCCGCATGCACGAGCCGCCGGGCGAGCGGGTCGGCAGCAGCGAGTACCCGAACCTGGCACAGATCGCCGGCCACGCGCTCTCGAACATCTTCCTCGATGCGCTCGCGGTCGACGTCGAGCGGCTGCAGCGGATCAACGCGACGCTGGCGCTGCTGCCGCCGCGCGCCCTCGCCGAGACCAGCCTGAAGCCGCTCAAGGTGCTCGTCATCTCGCCGAGCGAGCGCCTCGACGACATCGCCTCGCGCCACCTGACCAGCTTGCCGCTGCCGATCCGCGCCATGCTCGGCGCCATCGGCGTGACGGGCCAGGGCGACAGCGCCCGCGGCGCGGCGCTCGCCAGCTACCTGCTCTTCGAGGCGCCCTACACGCGCGAGCTGATTGCGCTCGGCGTCAAGGACACGATGGCGCGCGCGGACGAAGTGCGGACCTTCTTCGAGTGGAGCGAGGCGACGGTGCCCGTTGCCGTGCCGTCATGAAAACGGGCTTCGCGACCGCGCCGGAACGCGGTGGCGAAGCCCGCAGGCGAGTCAGGTGCCTTACTTCTTCGGCGCGCTCGCGGCGGCGGCCTTCTCGGCCTTCATTTCTGCCTTCTCGGCCTTCTTCTCGGCACGCTTGGCCTTGGCGTCAGCGACGTTTTCCTTCAAAGCGTTCTTCTCGTCCCTGGCGTTTTCGGCAACGACCTTGGCGCCGCCCTTGACGGCCGAGGCGACCTTCGCCGGGGCCTGGACGACCGCGGATGCTGCCTTCGACGCCGTCGCCCTGGCCGTCCCGACTGGCGGCGACGCGGTCTGGGTCGTGGTCGCCGCCATCGCCTTCGGCGCTTCCGGCGCGCCCGCGAAGGCCTTGCCGTTGACCGTCAGGCCGCCTTCGGAGAACTTGACCGCGCTGCGGTCGCCGACGCCCTTGACGCGGGTGACGAAGTCGTTCCAGTCCTTGAAGTTTCCCTTCTTGCGCTCGTTGACGATGAGCGTCGAGATGACCGGGCCGATGCCGCTGACGGCTTCCAGCTCGGCTTGCGTCGCCTTGTTGGCGTCGACCGCGGCAAACGCGGTGGCGGCGAGCAGGGCCGCGAGCGCAGCCATGAATTTCTTGAACATGCGAGTTCTCCTGGTGATGGATCGGCCGGCCGCCGCGCGCGGGCACCGGTTCGCCGGTGTCGATGCAAGTCGGCGCCCACCAGTAACGGGCACCGGCGGTCCCGCGTTGACCCGAGCGCCGGATCAGCCGCCGCCGCGCTGCGCGGCCGCGTAGCGGCCGATGCCGGTGGCGACGTCGGCGAAGGCATGCTCGCAGCCGGTGCCGCGCAGGCGGCCCAGGTCTGCCTCGGTGAAGCACTGGTACTTGCCGACCAGGGCGTGCGGGAAGTCGACGTACTCGATCTGCCCGGCGGCGACGATCTCCGCCAGCGACAACGCCGCCTCGCCGCGCTCCGCGCGCGCGGCATTGACGACCGCCGCGGCAACGTCGTTGAATGGCTGCGCGCGGCCGCTGCCGACATTGAAGATGCCGCTTGCCTCGGGATGGGCGAGGAACCAGAGGTTGACGGCGACGACGTCCTCGACGAAGACGAAGTCGCGCGCCTGCTCGCCCGCCGCGTAGCCGCCGTACGGCCCGAACAGCTTCACTCGACCCTCGCCGCGAAGCTGGTTGAAGTGGTGGAACGCGACCGACGCCATCCGGCCCTTGTGCTGCTCGTGCGGGCCGTAGACGTTGAAGTAGCGAAAGCCGGCGACCTGCGCCCTGACCGCGGGCAGCATGCGCCGCACGACGTTGTCGAACAGCAGCTTCGAATAGCCGTAGACATTGAGCGGCCGCTCGAACGCAGCCTCCTCGCGAAAGGTCTGCGAGCCGCCGTAGACCGCCGCCGACGACGCGTACAGGAGGCGAACGCGTTGCGCCTGGCAGGCGTCGAGCAGCGACTTCGAGGCGCGGTAGTTGAGGTCAAGCATCAGCCGGCCGTCGTGCTCCATCGTGTCGGAGCAGGCGCCTTCGTGGAAGACGGCGTCGACCTTGCCGAACTCGGCGCGCTCGAAGCGGGCGTAGAAATCGCGCCGGTCGAAGTAGTCGGCGATCGACGCGCCGGCGAGATTGGCGTACTTGGCACCGTCGCTGAGGTCGTCGGCGGCGATGATGTCGTCGACGCCGATCGCGTTCAGCCCGCGCAGCAGGTTGGCGCCGATCATCCCCGCCGCGCCGGTGACGACGACTTTCATCAGCGGACGCCCGCGCCAAACAGTTCGTCGTAGCTGACGCTCGCGGTGCCGAACTTGCCGACGACGATGCCGCCGGCGCGGTTGGCGATCGGCATCGCGTCGCGCACCGACAGGCCGCAGGCGAGCATCGCCGCCAGCGTCGCGATGACGGTATCGCCGGCGCCCGTGACGTCGAACACTTCGCGCGCCTCGGCCGGCACCTGCAGGTGGCCGGCGGCGTCGAACAGCGACATGCCGTCCTCGGAGCGGGTGAGGACGAGGGCGTCGAGTCCGAGCGAGGCGCGCAGCGCCTGTACCCGTTCCTGCAGCTGCGCTTCGCTCGACCAGCTGCCGATCACCTGCGCCAGCTCGTTGCGATTGGGCGTGATGACGGTCGCGCCCTGGTATCTGGCGTAATCGCTTCCCTTGGGATCGACGAGGACGGCGACACCGGCGCCGCGGGCGGCGGCGATCATGGCCGGGATGTGCGTCAGGCCGCCCTTGCCGTAGTCGGAAAAGAGGACCACCCGGGCCGCCTTCAGCGCTTCGAGGTATCGCGGCCGCATCTCGTCGAGGGCCTCGTGGTCGGGCTCCTCCTCGAAGTCGACGCGCAGCAGCTGCTGCGAGCGGCCGATGATGCGAAGCTTGACGGTCGTCGTCAGGCGCGGGTCGCGCTTGAAGAGGGTTTCGATGCCGCGATTCTCGAGCAGGCTCTCGAGCCGATGGCCGTGCTCGTCGTCGCCGATCGCCGTCAGCAGGCTGGGATGCGCGCCGAGCACCTTGACGTTCCAGGCGACGTTGGCAGCGCCGCCGAGCCGCTCCTGTTCCTTGCTCGGATTGACGCGAACGACGGGCACGGGCGCCTCCGGCGAAATGCGGTCGACCGCGCCGAACCAATAGCGGTCCAGCATGGCGTCGCCGACGACGAGGACGCGGGCGCCTTGCAGTTGGTCTCGAGTGGGGGCGGGGGGCTTCAAAGATCCTCCAGTCGCTGGGGAGGATAAGTGTCCCAGCCGAGGCAGCCCGGACACTGCCAGAAGTAGTGCTCGGCCTCGAAGCCGCACGCCGCGCAGCGATAGCGGTGCAGCGGGCGGCCGGCGCGCCGGACCGCGTCGCGGATGGCGCCGGCTTCGCGGGTGTCGAGGCCGGCGCCGACTTGGCCGCTGGCGCCGGCAGCCGACGCGTTTGGCGCTGCCGCGTCCGGCGACGCGCCGAGCAGCGCCTGCGCCGCGCCCAGGCTCGGGTGCTCGCGCAGGTGGGAGAGGAGCCGCTCGCGACGCAAGCCGTCGTCGGGCTCGAGCATGGCGATCGCCTGCAGCAGGTCGAGCGTCGGCGCCTTGTCGTAGAGCGCCTGCAACCGCGCCAGCGCGGCGCTGCCTTCGCCGGCACCGGGCGCGCTCGCGGCATAGCGCTTGGCGACCAGGTTGAACGCCGCCGGACGGACCGACATCAAGGTATTCCACCAGCGCAGCGCCGCCGCGGCGTCGCCACGCGCGGCCGCCTGCTCGCCGGAGAGAACCAGCGGCCGGGCGTCGGCGGGGGCGGTGTCGCGGGCGAGCGCGAGCTCGGCCTCCGCGACGTCGCGCTGGCCGGCGGCGTCGGCCTCGAGCGCGAGCTCGCAGTGGTAGTGGGCGATGCGCGAGGCGAACGAGCCGCTGCCGCTTTTCTCGAGCTGCTCGGCGACGGCGACGGCGGCACGCCAGTCGCGCGAGCGCTCGTGCAGGTCGAGCAGGGCGAGGCGCGCCTCGGTGTCGAACGACGTGCCGCCGAGCGCCAGGTAGGCCTCCTCGGCGCGATCGAAGAGGCCGGCCTTCATGTAGTCCTGCGCCAGGCCGTGCTGTGCCTGGTCGCGCTCGGCCTTGGAGAGGTCGGCGCGGCCGAGCAGGTGCTGGTGCACGCGCACCGCGCGCTCGTACTCGCCGCGCTTGCGGAACAGGTCGCCCAGGGCGAAGTGGAGCTCCGAGGTGTCGGGATCCTGCTGGACCGCTTCGATGAAGGCGTCGATGGCCTTGTCATGCTGCTCGTTGAGGAGCAGGTTCAGGCCCTTGTAGTAGACCTTCGGCGACTCCTGGCGCTCGCGCCGGTACTGGCGCGCATCGAGGCGCGAGGCGAGCCAGCCGAGGACGAAGCCGCCGCCGCCCAGGCCGAGAGCCAGCCAGAGCAGCCACTGCGGATCAAAGTCCATCGCGCGGCGGGTGATGGGGCGCGACGTCGCCAGTCAGAGGAGGCGGGGCGATCGGCCGGTCGTCGGCGCGCCGCGTGTGAGTGCGCGCAAGGCGCCGGTGGCGCCACCAGCTCGGCACCATCGCGAAGATGCCGAAGGCGCAGCCGAGCCCGAACGCGGCGAGGACGATGAAGACCATCGGCGCGCGCCATTCGTAGCCGAAGAACCAGAACACGCTCGACGCGTGCTGGTTGTTCAGCGCGAACGCGAACAACGTGAAGAAGACCGCGGCGCGGACGAGCCAGACGAGCGTTCGCATCGTCTGCCGACGCTAGCTGTCGTCCTTGCCCGCGGTCCCGGCCTCGGCCTCGGCGGCCGCGCGGAGGGCACCGACTCGGCCGTCGACCGCCTCTCGCAAGGCCTTGCCCGGCTTGAAGTGCGGCACCAGCTTTTCCGAGATGACGACCTGATCGCCCGAGCGCGGGTTGCGGCCGACGCGCGGCGGGCGCCGGTTGATCGAGAAGCTGCCGAAGCCGCGGATCTCGATGCGGTGGCCGCGCGCGAGTGCCGACGCCATCGCATCGAGAATCGTCTTCACCGCGAATTCGGTGTCGCGGTGAGTCAGCTGGGCGAAACGCTCGGCGAGCTGGATGACGAGGTCCGAACGCGTCACGGTGTCGCCGCGCCGTGCCGGTAGGCGGTCAGGAGTCCTGGTTCTGGTTGTCGAGCTTG
>JBDSLQ010000074.1:0-2568 GCA_039916285.1 Caldimonas sp. | reverse complement strand
CCTTTCCCGTTGTCCGTACACGGACATTCCATTGCTTTTTGTTCAGCGATGGAATAGATTCCGCGCGCACCCCGATCGTGGGGTGGTCTGCCCGACCGATGAGCGCTCTTCTCAAGCCAGATCCCGCCGTCGACCTGACGTCGGCCCGCGCCGCCGGCGCCGCGCTGCGCACCTTCTTTCGCCTCGCCGACGCCTGGCAGCTCTCGGTCGCCGAGCAGACGACGCTGCTCGGCGTCGCCCGCACCACGCTCTACCAGTGGAAGCAGGGCAAGGTCGCGCCGCTCGACCGCCACCTGCTCGAGCGCCTGTCGCACCTGTTCGGCATCTACTCGTCGCTGCAGATCCTCTTCCCGGCGACCCGGCGCGCCGACGAATGGCTGCGCAAGGCCAACAGCGCGCCGCTGTTCGGCGGCCGATCGGCGCTCGACCGCATGCTCGCCGGCCAGGTGGCCGATCTCTACGTGGTGCGCCAGTACCTCGACGCGCAGCGCGGCGGCAAGGCATGATCGATGCGGGCCAGGTCGCGGTGCGGCGCGTCTCGTGGCGGCCGTCGTACCGGCTGATCCCGTCGCGCTATCCGACCGTCGGCCTCTACGACGCGATCGCCGACCCGGCCGACCTCGACGTCGTCTTCGCAATCGAAGCGCTTGCCAATCCGCGCATCCGCGACGAGATCGGCGAGCTCTCGCTCGTTCCCAAGGAAGAGCGCGTGAGCGGCCCCGGCGCAACGCCGGTGATGGCCGCGTTCACGCACCTCAACCCGGAAGGCTCGCGCTTCTCCGACGGCACCTACGGCGTCTACTACGCGGCGCACTCGCTCGAGACGGCGATCGCCGAGGTGAGCCACCACCGCGGCGTGTTCCTGCGCCGCACCCGGGAGCCGGCGATCGACGTGGACATGCGCCTCGTCACCGCCAGCGTCGAGGCCGAGCTGCACGACCTGCTCGACGTCGAAGATGCCGGCGCCGCGAACTCGGACCGTTACGCCTCGGTCCTCGACCCCGACGACTATGGGCCGTCGCAAGGCCTCGGCTCGCGCCTGCGTGCGGCGCAGAGCTGGGGAATCCGCTATCCGAGCGTGCGCCACGCCGGTGGCGAATGCGTCGGCATCTTCCGGCCACGGGCCCTGCGCCACGCCAAGGCGGCGGCGCATCTCGCGCTGCACTGGGACGGAACGCGCATCACGCACTGGTACGAGAAGCGCCAGCCGCACGTCGTCAAAGACTGACGAGAAAAAGGCGCGCCGGGCGCGCCGTCCTTCACGCCGCGGCGGGCCGGGCGTGCGCTTGCTTACAGCGCCGACGCGCTGCGCCGGCGACCATAGCGGGCGGATCTCCCCTCGCTCGCATGCTCAACCTGTCTCTCGTCTTCTGCCACTTCCTGGCCGCTTCGCTGGCGCTCGGCGCGATCGTTGCGACCGATCTCCGGCTGCTCTCCAAACTGGCCCAGGACCGCGTCCGCATCGCGCCACCGAATGCGTTCGTCACCCGCATCGTCGGCCTGTCGCTGGCGGTCCTCTATGTCACGGGAGCGGCGATCGTCTGGCAGGGAGCTGCCGAGCGAGCGGACTATCTCGACAACCCCAAGCTGCAGGCGAAGATCATCCTGGTCGCGCTGCTGACGCTGAACGCCTTCGTCCTCCATCGCTTCACCTTCCCGCGCCTCGCGCGCGGGCGCCGCGTCGCGCGCTGGCGCCTGCTCGACTGGGTCGCGATCGCCGTGCCGGTCGGAGCGTCGAACGCGCTCTGGCTGTTCGTGGCCTTTCTCGGCGTCGCGCGGGCATGGAACGACACCTTGCCGCTGGCCGCGGTCTTCGCCGCCGGCGCCATCGTCTACCTCGCGGTCCAGACAGGCATCTGCGCCATTCTCGTCATCGCCGCGCGGCCGATCGATCCGGCGCAGCGTCGCTGGAGCGACGTCGTGCGGCGTGCGCTCGCATCCGTCGGCGATCTCGGCGCGCCGCCACGTCCGGCCGCGGGGACGGCGCCGCGCCGCCGCCACGACGATCCCGTCGACGAGGCGCTCGAAACGGGCTCGGCGCTGACCGACACGGGCCGGTCCACGCCCGGCACTCTGCGCTCGAACGCGCCGCCGGCGCTGCGCCTCGTCGCCAGCGAGCGTCGCGGTCGCGAAGCCCGGCAGCGCTAGTGCCAGCTCAGCGCGATCGTGGCTGGCGTCCGCGAACGGGGTACATCGGATCGGTGTAGCCGGGCGTCGACGCGTGCCCTGGCGCGACGAGCGAATCGACCAGCGCTTCGTCGGCGGCGTCGAACGGCGCGTCGAGGGCGGCGATGTACTCCTGCCACTGCGCCAGCGTCTTCGGCCCGCCGATCACGCCATGCACGAGGGCGTTGTTCCAGACCCAGCCGAGCGCGAACTGGAGCGGCGTCAGGCCGCGCGACGCGGCGTGGGCGACCACGCGCCGGGCCAACGCCAGCGACTCGGGTCTGAACTCGGTCTGCAGGATGCGCGTGTCGTTGCGCGCCGCGCGCGATCCTTCCGGCGGCGTCGCGCCGGGCGCGTACTTGCCGGTGAGGACGCCGCGCGCGAGCGGGCTGTAGGCGACGA
>JBDSLQ010000073.1:0-8271 GCA_039916285.1 Caldimonas sp. | reverse complement strand
GCGGCCGCTTGCCGACAATGATCGTGCTAATCTGGTTGACGAGGTCGGACAGCTGGGCGGCGAGGGGTCGGCTCATCGACCCGACATTACTAGAAAACCTTCTCGTCCAAAGACCGATGACCACGGCCTTTTACACACATCCAGACTGCCGCGGCCACGACATGGGCGCCGGCCATCCCGAATGCCCGGGCCGTCTCGACGCGATCGACGACCTCCTGATCGCCAGCGGCTTGCGCGGAGCTCTCGATTGCCGCGAGGCGCCGCCGGTCGATCGCGCCGACCTCGGCAACGCCCACAGCAGCGGCTTCGTCGTCGCGCTGTGCGACGTGCTCGAGCGCGTCGCCGCCGCGGGCAGGCCGCGCGCGATCGATCCCGACACCATCGCGTCGGTCGGCACCTTGAACGCCGTGCTGCGCGCCGCCGGTGCCGCCGTCGCCGCCACCGATGCGGTCATTGACGGCGAGGTCGCCAACGCGTTCTGCGCGGTGCGCCCGCCCGGCCATCACGCCACCCGCGACCAGGCGATGGGCTTCTGCTTCTTCAACAACGTCGCCGTTGCCGCGCGCCATGCGCTCGACGTGCGCGGCCTCGAGCGGGTGGCGATCATCGACTTCGACGTCCACCACGGCAACGGCACCGAGGACATCATCGCCGGCGACGAGCGCGTCCTGATGGCGAGCATCTTCCAGCATCCGCTCTATCCGTACAGCGGCGCCGTGCCGATGGGCGACAACATGATCAACGTGCCGGTGCCGCCCTACACCCGCGGCCCGGCGATCCGCGCCCTGATCGAGGAAAACTGGCTCGATCGCCTCGACGCCTTCCGGCCGCAGATGATCTTCATCTCGGCCGGCTTCGACGCGCATCGCGACGACGAGCTCGGCCAGCTCGCCCTCGTCGAAGCCGACTACACCTGGATCACCGAGCAGATCAAGACGCTCGCCGACAAGCATGCCAAGGGGCGCATCGTCTCGTGCCTGGAGGGCGGCTACAACCTGGGCGCGCTTGCCCGCAGCGTCGCTGCGCATCTCCGCGTTCTGATGGCGTGACGGCGCCCCCACGCTCTCTTCGTTCGCTGCCCCCCGAGGGGGCGCGGCCGGGCTTGGGGCGGCCCGGCGCCCGGCCTTTTTCGTCGCGCCGGCCGTGATCCGCGCCTTCGACGCCCGCGAGCTCGGCGAGCTCGTCGCCGAGCTCACGCGGCCGGGCGCAGTGGCCGAGCTGGCGATCCTCGCCGGCTGCCTGCTCGCCGCCTGGATCGTCGTGCGCCTGATGCGCGGCCGCGACCGGCCGGTCGCCTCGGTCTGGTTCGGCACCCAGATCTTCGACGGCGTTCTCTTCCCCGTCCTCGCGCTGGCCTTCGCCTACGCGGCGCGCATCGTGCTCGCGGGGACGATCAAGCCGGCAGTGTTCAAGGTCGCGATCCCGATCCTGATCTCGCTCGTCGTCATCCGGCTGAGCGTTCGCGTCCTGAGCCGCACCTTTCCCGGCGTTCGCTGGGTGCGCACGGTCGAGCGCAGCATCTCGTGGCTGGCCTGGATCGCTGTCGTGCTCTGGGTCACCGGCGTCGCGCCGATGGTGCTCGACGCGATGGAAGACGTGCACTGGAAGGTCGGCAACGCGCGGATGACGCTGCGCAACGTCTTCGAGGGCGGCATCACCGCCGGCATCGTCCTCGTCGTGTCGCTCTGGATCTCGGCGGTGATCGAGAGAAGGCTGCTCTCCAGCGGCAGCGGCCACGATCTGTCGCTGCGCAAGATCGCCGCCAACGTCGTTCGCGCGCTGCTGCTCTTCTTCGGCCTGCTGATCGCGCTCTCGGCCGTCGGCATCGACCTCACCGCCTTGTCGGTGCTCGGCGGCGCGATCGGTGTCGGCCTCGGCTTCGGCCTGCAGAAGATCGCCGCCAACTACATCAGCGGCTTCGTCATCCTGGCCGAGCGAAGCCTGCGCATCGGCGACATGGTGAAGGTCGACACCTTCGAGGGCCGGATCACCGACATCCGGACCCGCTACACGGTGATCCGCTCGCTCGGCGGCCGCGAGGCCATCGTTCCCAACGAGACGCTGATCACGACGCGCGTCGAGAACTCGTCCCTCGCCGATCCCCGCGTGGTCGTGACAACGGCGGTCCAGGTCGCCTACGGCACCGACGTTCGCGCCCTGCAACCGCAGCTCGAGACGGCGATCGCAGCCGTGCCGCGCGTCATCGCCGACCCGGCGCCATCGGTGCAGCTCGCCGCGTTCTCGGCCGACGGCATGGACCTGACGATCAATTTCTGGATCCGCGATGCGGAGAACGGCGAGGGCAACGTGAAGTCGGAGGTCAATCTCGTCATCCTCGACGTGCTCGATCGCGCCGGCATCGAGATCCCTTTCCCGCAGCGCGTCGTCCACGCCCTCGTATCGCACGAGCCGGGCCTGCCGACTTGCAAGGACTTGCCGGCGACCTAGCGGGCGACGCGGAACTCGACGCTGCCGAGCGTCGCGAATTCGGCACGGTAATCGCCGGGGCCGGGCAGGAACGGCGCGCCGGTGCAAGAGCCCGTGGTGACGATGTCGCCCGCCGCAAGCCCGCGCGTCGCGTCGGCCGGCGTGTTGGCGAGCAGGACGACGGTGCCGAACGGATCGCCATCGAGGATCGCCCGGCCGTTGCCGCGTGCGACTTCCTCGCTCGCGCCGCCATGGCTGCGCGTGAGGACGACCTCGATGCGCGCGAAGTCGAGCGCATGCCAGTCCGGGCTTGCGGGGCCGGCGATGAAGGCGCCGTTGTTGAACGCGTCGGCGAGCTCGGCGAGCGCGCCGAGCCCGCGCGGCAGGCGTGAATCGACGATCTCGACGGCGATGCGCAACGCGGCGATCGCAGCGCGGACCTCGTCGCGCGAATAGGCCTGCCCGGGCCGCGGCGGCAGGTCGCGGGCGAGCTCGAAGGCGAACTCGCACTCAAGCCTGGGGGCGATGAAGGCGGCTGCGCTGAGGACCACCGCTGCGGCGCGCGCATCGTGCATCCACGGCCGCAACAGCGGGCCGGCAATCGGCACCGGCACGCCCAGCGACTCGCGCTGCGCCGGCGTCACCGCGGCGACCTTCCAGCCGCCGATTGCGCCGAGCTGCTTTGCCACCGCGGCCTGCAACCGATACGCTTCGCCGAGATCGCGCGGCAGCCGCGCCGGCGCCCAGGCGGTGATCGCTCGTGCCTCCCGGCGCGCGCTGGCGAGCTCTCGGCTGGCGGCTTCGAAGTCGGTGTCGTTCATCGGTGCACGCGACGCTGCTACTTCAGCCGGTAGCCGCACACGCCGCAGAACGTGTCTTCGGGCGTCACCGGCGACAGGCATTGCGAGCAGGTCGTCGTCGCCGGCAATGGCGCCGCGGGCGGCAAGGGCGCCGCTTGCGGCGGCGCGGCCGGCAGGGGTGTCCGGTGCGGCAGTGTGCCGGCGGGTACCGGCTCGTCGAAGGGCAAGGCGATGTCGGGACTCCCGGGCGAGGGATCTCGTCGTGGCGCTGCGATCGTCGCCTCGTCTCCGGTGATCGCGCCGGGCGAGGGTGGGGGCGGCATGGGAGGCGCCGCGAAAGTCGGCGGCGGGCTGTAGGCCGGGGGGCGGTTGTAGTCCGGCGACGGTGTAGCGCTCGCCCCCGGCGTGAGCGCGGTGCCGGCGACCGGACCTGCCGTCACGCCGGCGCTGTTCGACTCGCGTTGCGTCGCCTGGCGCGCCTTCTCGCTCAGCTCCGCGGTGCGCCGTCTGGCGTCGTCGAAGGTCGCACGCAGCGATGCTTCGGCTGCCGTCAGATCGAGCCCTTCGGTGACGCGCAGGTACACCAGCGACAGGCCGAGCAGGTAGACCTGGCCGACCAGCGAAGCCGCGACTGCCCACAGCAGCGCTCCGCCGATCGCACCCGCGATCGCGTAGCTGCCACCGCGCCCGCCACCCTGCGACATCGCCGCGATCGATTCCATGCCGAAGCCGCCGAAGCCGACGATCGATACCGACATGCCGAGCGTCGGCAGCAGGCCGAAGCCCAGCACGCCGAAGATGATCATGCCGACCGCGAAGCAGAGGAAGCCGACGAAGACGAGCAGCAGCACCGCCTCGACGAGGCGGCTCCTGACGATCGCGAACGTCTGCGCGAGGGCGCGGGTGATGCTCGCGCCTTGCCAGATCGCCGGCAGCGAGAGCACCAGACAGATGAACAGCCCCACGATCGTCACGC
Organism: Caldimonas sp.; assembly: GCA_039916285.1. Taxonomy (GTDB): domain Bacteria; phylum Pseudomonadota; class Gammaproteobacteria; order Burkholderiales; family Burkholderiaceae_C; genus Schlegelella_A. Next base: position 4,068 of record JBDSLQ010000073.1, on the reverse strand, counting down.
CGGCCACGACGACCGAGAGCGGGAAGACGACGACGAACAACAGCGGTCCGAGGTACGGAATCTTGCAGATGAAGAGCAGTATCGCGATGACGATGAAGACGGCGATCTCGACGGCGAGGAAGGCGAGGCCCAGGACGATCAGCTTGGGGATGCACATCAACCCGTAGACGAGCGCATCGGCGGTGCTGCGCGGCGAGATGCCGCGCGCGTGGTCCATCTGCAGCAGCCCGGCGGCGTTGACGCCGGTGCCGATCGCGACGACCCAGACGATCATCGCCAGCAACCCGGCGAGAAAGCCCAGCGTTGCCGACGTCGCGAGCAGCAGCCCGGCGACGATGACGCCGACGAAGGTGCAGCCGAGCATCGCCACGATGGCGCGCCAGTTGCGCAGGCCCGTGACGGCCCGGAAGACGCTGGAGAACGCATCGGCCGAAAGGCCCGCGGGCGCTGCCTCGGATGCGGTGGCTGTCGACATGAAAACTCCTCGCTTGTCGTGGACCGCGCGCGGTGCATCCGCGCGTCGGCGTGGCCCGATCCCTAGTTCTGCGGGTTGCGGCGCCGTTCGTCGGCTTCGCGCAGCTGGCGACAGAGCGCCTCGTTGGCGTGCTCGGCCAGGCCGCACTGGCGGGACTGGCACACCGCCTCGGCGATGGTGCCGCGGCCGGCGCAGATCTCGCGCACGCTGCGCGCTTGCAACACGATCGGCGGCGCGCTCGGCGGAACGGCGACGCTCGGCCGGGGTCGCTGCGCTTCCTCGGCGCGCCTTCGTGCCTGCGCTTCCTGCTCGGCGCGCTGGGCGGCGGCACCGGCCTGGTCACGCTGGTCGAGCGCCGCCTTGGCTTTGGTCTCGCGCTCGGCCTTGTCGCGCGCCGCCTTGTCGCGCCGCTTCTCCGCGGCCAGGCGCTTGGCTTCTGCTTCGGCCGCGGGGTCACCGAGCTGCGGCAGCGGCGCGGCTGCCGCAGGAGGTGCGCCGAGGCGCGGGGCCGCTGCGGGCAGCGCGCCGAGCGGCGGCGCCGCTGCAGGTGGCGGGCCAGGCGGCTCCGCAGAGGGAGCCCGCGGCGGAAGCATCGCGCTCGGCGGTGCTACGGCGCTTGCGGACATCGTCACCGGTCTCGCTGCCGGCGCTTCCTCGATGATCATCGGCATCGGCATCGGCATCGGCGTCGGCGTCGGCGTCGGCGCGAGCGCAGGCGGGGCCGCGATCGGCGGCGCGGCAATCACCGGCGCCGACACGCCACCGGGTTGCGGCGGCGCCGGGTTCGATCCCATGAAGAGCCAGGCGGCGATGCCGGCGAGCGCCGAAGCCGCAAGCACGATGCCGAGGACGAGGGGCGCCCGGCTGCGCGCCGGCTCGCCCTGGAACGGCGCGGCGGTGTCGCCATGCGACTCGAAGCCCTCCTGCTGGCGCAAGGCGATCGCGGCATCGGGGTCCGGGATGTCCGGCGTGGTCTGCTGATCGAAGAGTGCGGAATGATCCGTCTCGCGCGGCGCTGAAGGGTAGGGCGCCACGGTCGCGAAGGACTCGTAGGAAATGGGTGGCGGGCCGGAGCGCGCATGCGGTTTGTCATGGCCCGGCGCGGCGCCGCCGCCGCTCGCTTCAGCGGCGGGTGCGGCAAGACCGACGCCGCAGTTGGCGCAGTAGCGGATGCCGGGCTTGTTCTGGAAGCCGCACTCGGCGCAGGCATTGGCGGTGCTGCCATCGGCCGCGGCAGCGGGCGTCGACAGCGCGGCGGAGAACGCGGTGCCGCAAGCACGGCAGAACTGGGCCTCGTCCCTGTTTTCGGTCCCGCACACCGAGCACAGCTTGCTCATTCGTTCGGCCTCCGCGCCCTTCCCCGTTGGTCGAAGGACGATACCTTGCTTTATGGGGCGTCGCAATTTGGTCCGACCCCGTGGCGATGGACAATGCGCCAACTGTGCCCGCGGCGCGAGGATGTTCCGTGCTCTATGCGTTCCTGAAGGCGTTCCATCTGCTCGGCGCAATCGTCTGGATCGGCGGCATGGCGTTCATGCTCTTCTGCCTCCGGCCGGCCGCGCGTGTTCTCGAGCCGCCGGCACGCGTGACGCTGATGCACGCGGCGATGAAGCGCTTCATCCTTGTCGCGTCGGTCGCGATCGCGGTGATGTTCGTCTGCGGCGCGGCGATGGTGGGCATGGCCTGGTCGGCGGCGTCGCGAACCGGGTTGGCGTTCAACATGCCGCTCGACTGGTACGCGATGATCGCGATCTTCTTCGTGATGGTTGCCGTATTCATCCACATCCGCAACGTCCTGTTCAGGCGCCTCGGCGAAGCGGTGACGGCGTCGCGCTGGCCCGACGGCGCAATGGCGCTCGCCGCGATTCGCTGGGAAGTCTCGATCAACCTCGTGCTGGGGACCTTCGTGGTCTTCCTCGTCCGCCTCGCCGGCTCGGCGTAGCGCGTCAGCGACGCGCGAGCCCCGGGCGGTGCGCCGCAAGCGCGCCGTCGATCGCCTTCAAGGCCGCCTCGACGCGGCCCTTGCCGGAGCCGGCAATCGTCGTGAAAGCGATTGCGGCCCGCGCGAGCGCGCCACGCAGCAAGGCATCGACCGGAGCGCGCACGTGCTCGCCTTCGCGCTGCAGACCATCGGGATGCCAGGGCAGGTCCAGCGCGGTCACCAGCGTCAGCTCATAGCGGCGCTGCGCGGCGAGCGCGCCCGCATAGAGACCTGGGTCGGCAAAGACGAAATCGCTGTAGACGGCGATCATCAGTGCCGTCGTGTCGGCGACGACGATCTCGCTCAGCGCCGCGGCGGCGTCGATGCGCTGGCTTTGCTCGGCGGCGATCGCTGCCTGCTCCTCGCGGCGCGGTGTTCGAGCGTTGCGGTCGCAGAACTCGCGCAACGCTTCAGCGACGACGGCAACGCGCCTGCCGCGTGCGGCGAGCGCCGCGCCGATCTCCGCGGCGAGCGTCGTCTTGCCGGTGCTCTCGGCGCCGAGCAGGGTGACGACGAAGCCGAGCTCGTTCATCGCGACGGGTCGGCTTGCATCGCGCGCCGCTGCCAGTTGCGCCAGCCGACCGCCGCCATGGCAACGAAGACGACGTAGAGCAATGCCGTCAGCAGCAACCCCTTGTAGGCGAAGAGCGCAGCGGCGACGACGTCGACGACGATCCACACCGGCCAGTTCTCGACGTACTTGCGGCCGAGCAGCCACTGGCCGACGAGGCTGGCGGCGGTCGGGAACGCGTCCCACCACGGCACGTCGGTGTCGGTGAAGCGGCGCAGGAACCACGCCGCCGCCGGCCAGGCGATCGCGATGGCGACGAGAACGCGCAGCCGGCCCTTGGCCCCCAGGCTGCGAACGCGCAGAGGCTGGCCCGCCGTATCTGTGCCGTGCCGCCATTGCCACCCGCCCCAGGCGGCAACCACGGCGAAGAAAACCTGCAGGCTGGCGTCGCCGTAGAGGCGGCTGTTCCAGAACAGCAGGAAGTAGAGCAGGGAGCTGGCGATCGCGAGCGGCCAGGCGAGCGGGTCGACGCGGATGTTGCAGAAGACCATGGCGATCGCCAGCACGAAGGCGACGACCTCGAGCCAGGTGACCGGTGCGCCCCAGACGACGAAGGCGGCGGCGAGCAGCGGCGCCGTGGCCGCGAGGATGGCGTTCAACGCCGCGCGGGCGAGAGCTGGACGTAGATCTCGTCGGGCTTGATCATGCCGAGCTCGAAGCGCGCCTTCTCCTCGACCATCTCGAGCCCTTCCTTCAGGTCGCTCACTTCGGCGGCGAGCTGCTCGTTGCGATGGCGGGCTTGCGAGTTGGTCGATTTCTGCGCATCGAGCTTCCTCTGCAGCTCGACCATGCGCGTCACGCCGCCTTTGCCGAACCAGAGCTCCGCCTGGACGAGGACGAGGAGGGCGGCGAGCCCGAGGGTGATCCAGCGCACGATCGTCTGCTCCTGGGCTCGGCCGGCGCGGCGCCGTCAGTCCTGCGGCAGCTGCCGGAACGCGGCGCGGCCCGGATAGGCGGCGACGTCGCCGAGGTCTTCCTCGATGCGCAGGAGCTGGTTGTATTTCGCGACGCGATCGGAGCGGCTGAGCGAGCCGGTCTTGA
>JBDSLQ010000072.1:0-3389 GCA_039916285.1 Caldimonas sp. | reverse complement strand
ACCTGCGCAACTTCGTCTTCGCATTTGCCGAGATGACGTCCGATCGCCTGACCCGGCCCCTGGTCGAGCGCGCGATGGCCGGCGACGCGCACGACTACCAACTGTGAGCGACCAGACGTGAACGTGCGCGACCCCGCCCTGCCCCGGACGCCGGCTGTCACGAGCCGGCTGCCCGCCATCGGCACGACGATCTTCACGGTCATGTCGGCGCTGGCGCAGGAACGCGGCGCCGTCAACCTCGGCCAGGGCTTTCCCGACTTCGACTGCGATCCCGCGCTCCTCGATGCCGTCGACGCGGCGATGCGCGCCGGCCTCAACCAGTATCCGCCGATGGCCGGCATCGCCGTCCTGCGCGAGCGCATTGCCGCCAAGATGGAATCGCTTTACGGACATCGCTACGACGCCATCAGCGAAATCACGGTGACGGCCGGTGCGACGCAGGCGATCCTCACCGCGGTGCTCGCATTCGTCGGGCCGGGCGACGAAGTCATCGTCCTCGACCCGTGCTACGACAGCTACGGCCCGAACGTAGAGCTCGCCGGCGCGCGCACGGTCCACGTGCCGCTGCGACCGGAGACTTTCCGTCCCGACTTCGACCGCATCGCCGCGGCGCTCGGCGCCAAGACGAAGGCGATCATCGTCAACTCGCCGCACAACCCGAGCGGCACGGTCTGGCCGGCCGAAGACATGCAGCGACTCGCCGAGCTGCTGCGGCCGACCGACGTGGTCGTCATCAGCGACGAGGTCTACGAGCACATGGTCTACGAGCGCGAGCACCCGAGCGCGGCGCGCCTGCCCGAGCTCGCCGCGCGCACCGTCGTCGTCTCGAGCTTCGGCAAGACCTATCACGTCACCGGCTGGAAGGTCGGCTACGCGGCTGCGCCGGCCGCGCTGATGGCCGAGTTCAGGAAGGTGCACCAGTTCAACGTGTTCACCGTCAACACGCCGATGCAGCACGGGCTCGCCGCATACCTCGCCGACCCCTCCCACCACCTCGCCTTGCCGGCGTTCTACCGCGCCAAGCGCGACCGCTTCCGCGCCGGCTTGGCGGCGACGCGGCTGCGCCTCCTGGCGTGCGAGGGAACCTACTTCCAGTGCGTCGACTACTCGGCCGTGAGCGACCTCGGCGACGACGCCTTCTGCCGCTGGCTCACGACCGAGCTCGGCGTCGCCGCAATTCCGCTCTCGGCGTTCTACGCCGACGGCTTCGACCAGAGGATCGCCCGATTCTGCTTCGCCAAGAAGGACGAGACGCTCGACCTGGCCCTGTCGCGGCTGCGCTTGCTCTGAGGGCCCATGCCATGAAGATCGCGCGTTCTTCTCTTCATTTCACGCTTGCAGGAGTCCCGTTGCGATGCCGTCCGAGCTGCTGACGGAACGGCGCGGCACGACGCTCGTGCTGACGATCAGCGAGCCGGCGACGCGCAACACGCTGTCGGCGCAAGTCATCGCCGCCGGCATCGAGGCGCTCGGCGTCGCCGAGGCGGATCCGGAGGTCCGCTGCGTCGTCCTGCAAGGCGCCGGCGCGCACTTCTGCGCCGGCGGCAACGTGCAGGGCCTGGTCGAGCGGCGCGCCGCCGGCGAAGCGGCGCAACGGCGCATGCTCGATCACGTCCACCACTGGATCGAGGCGATGGCGAGCTATCCGAAGCCGATCATCGCCGCCGTCGAAGGCGCAGCGGCGGGCGCCGGCTTCTCGCTCGCCCTGGCGTGCGACCTCCTCGTCGCCGCCGAGGACGCGCGCTTCGTCATGTCGTACGCCAAGCTCGGCGTCTCGCCGGATGGCGGCGCGACCGCACGTCTGGCCGAGGCGCTGCCGCCCGCGCTCGTCAAGCGGATGCTGTGGCTGGCCGAGCCGACCTCGGCGGCGACCCTTCATCACCACGGCCTGGTGACGCTGGTCAGCCTGCCCGGCAGCGCCCTCGCCGACGCCATGATCCTCGCCGACCGGCTCTCCGCCCTCGCGCCCGGCGCGATCGCCAGCGTCAAGGAGCTGGTCGCGCAGGCGCCGCGGCGGACGCTCGTCGAACAGCTCGCGGCGGAACGCGACCACTTCCTCGCCAACCTGTTCGGCGCCGACGGCGGCGAAGGCGTTCGTGCCTTCGTCGAGAAGCGCGCGCCGCGCTTTTCCTGAGCGGCCGCGGGCGCCGCGCTGTCACCTCCGAGACCGGCCGTGCACCCGCCCGTTCTTACCATCGACGAGCAGTCGAACATCGAATCGGGATCGTGGTTTTCCAGACTCTCAGCGCCGTTGCGCGAAGCGATCCTCGGCCGCGCCCAGGTTCGACGCGTCGAAGACGGCGCCCTGCTGTCGGCGCGCGGCGCTCCTGCCGAGGAATGGTGCGGCGTGGCGCGCGGCGCCGTGCGGGTCAGCTCGGTCTCGCTGTCCGGCAAGCAGGTCACGCTCACCTACGTCGAGCCGGGCACCTGGTTCGGCGACATCGCCCTCTTCGACGGCATGCCGCGCACCCACGATGCCAACGCGCATGGCGCGACGACGCTGCTGGTCGTCCGCAAGGCCGATTTCAAGGAGCTCCTGTCGCTCCACGTCGAGCTGTACGAAGCCTTGCTGCGCCTCAACTGCCGCCGCCTGCGCCTGCTCTTCGACACCGTCGAGGACCTCAACACCTTGCCGCTCTCGGCGCGCCTGGCCAAGCAGATCCTTCTGCTCGCGCGCAGCTACGGCGTCCAGCAGGGCGACGAGATCCGGGTCGGGCTGCAGCTGGCCCAGGAAGACATCGCCCAGCTCCTCGGCGCCTCGCGCCAGCGCGTCAACCAGGAGCTGAAGGGCTTCGAGCGCGAGGGTGCGGTCCGGATCGAGCCGACCCGGCTGGTCGTGCTGTCGAAGGAAAAGCTGCTGGCGATCGCCCATCGCTGACTCGGGGTCGCCGCGTATTGCGGCGTTCGCTCGAGGCGCCTCCAATCCGTCTCATGACCGCACCTGAAGCCAATACCGGCACCAAGCCGGTCGCCGAGCAGCACGCTTTCGACCTCGCCGCGCTCGAGCGGTATCTGGTCGAGCGCCTGCCCGGCTTCGCCGGCCCGCTCGTGGTCGAGCAGTTCAAGGGGGGCCAGTCGAACCCGACCTACAAATTGCTGACGCCGGCGCACGCCTACGTCCTTCGCTCGAAGCCGGGGCCGGCATCGAAGCTGCTGGCGTCGGCGCATGCCGTCGACCGGGAGTTCACGGTGATGCGCGGGCTTGCCGATACCGCCGTGCCGGTGCCGCGCATGCATGTCCTGTGCGAAGACGAGAGTGTCATCGGCCGCGCCTTCTACGTGATGGAATTCATCGCCGGCCGGGTCCTCTGGGACCAGGCGCTGCCGGCCTTCGACCGGACCGGCCGGGCCGCGATCTACGACGAGATGAACCGCGTCATCGCCGCCCT
>JBDSLQ010000071.1:0-8566 GCA_039916285.1 Caldimonas sp. | reverse complement strand
CGGCGCCCGCGTCTTGGCCTCGATCTCGAAGCCGAGCTTGGCGGCGAAGCGGACGGCGCGAATGATCCGCACCGGGTCCTCGCGGTAGCGGGAGGCGGGGTCGCCGATCATTCGCAGCAGCTTCTTCTTCGCGTCCTTGATGCCGCCGTGATAGTCGACGACGATCTCGCGCACCGGGTCGTAGTACATCGCGTTGACGGTGAAATCGCGCCGCGCGGCGTCCTCGATCTGCGGGCCCCAGACGTTGTCGCGCAGCACCCGCCCGTCGGCGTCGACGACATGACTCTTGTCGACGAGGTCCCTGCGCGAGGTCTTCTCGTTTCCGCTCACCTGCTCGGCATCGGCGGCGGCGAGCATGGCGCGGAAGGTCGAGACCTCGATCACTTCCGAGAGGCCGCGATCCTGCCGGCCGCGTCCGAAGACGACGTGGACGATGCGAAAGCGCCGGCCGATGATGAAGGCGCGCCGGAACAGCGACTTCACCTGCTCCGGCGTGGCGTTGGTGGCGACGTCGAAATCCTTGGGGCGCAGGCCGACGAGCAGGTCGCGCACCGCGCCGCCGACGACGTAGGCCTCGTAGCCGGCCTCGGCGAGCGTCGAGACGACCTTGACGGCGCGCTCGTCGACAAGCGCCGGGTCGATGCCGTGCTCCGACTTCGGCACCTCGACGCGCTTGCCGCGCGGGACGCCCGCGCCAGCGCCTTCCGACTTGCCGAGCAGCTTGGAGATGAATTTCTTGATCATGCGAACAAAGTGAGGATGCGCCAGCCGCGACCCCTGGCGAGGGCTTCGAGCTCCGGCGAAGGATTGGTCGCGACCGGGTCGGTCGCCTTCTCGTGCAGCGCCAGGTCGTTGAGCGAGTCGCTGTAGACGCTGACCCGCGCGAAGTCCGACCAGCGGTCGCCGCTCGCCGCCAGCCATTGTCCGACACGGGCGACCTTGCCCTCGCGAAACGCCGCGACGCCGTCGATCCGGCCGGTCGGCGTGCCGTCGGCGCCGCGCTCCAGGCGGGTCGCGATGAGGGCGGCGATCGCGAAGGCGGCAGCGATCGGCGCGGTGATGAAGTCGTTGGTGGACGTGACGAGGGCGAGCCGATCGCCGCGCCCGCGATGCGACTCGACCAGCTCTTGCGCCTCGGGCCGCAGCGCCGGCGCGATGACCTCGCGCATGAAGCGCTCGTGCCCCGACGCCCGCTCGGCCGCGCTGCGCGCCCGCAAGGGTCCGGTGGCGAAGGCGATGTAGGCGTCGATGTCGAGGCGGCCGGCGCGGTAGTCGGCATAGAAGGCATCGTTGCCGGCCCGGAAGGCCGCGGCATCGGCCCAGCCCAGCTCGATCATGAACTCGCCCCAGGCGTGGTCCGAGTCGATCGGCAGCAGCGTCAGGTCGAGGTCGAACAGGGCCAGGTTCACGGCACGCCCTCCTCCGCCAGCATCTGCTTCAGCAGCGGCACCGTGATGGCACGCTTGCTCGCGAGGGAGAACTCGTCGAGGCGATCGAGCTGCGCCATCAGGTGCTTCAGGTCGCGCGCGAAGCGGGTGAGGAGGTAGTCCATCACCTCGTCGGACAGGAAGGTGCCGCGCCGGTCGGCCTCGCGGCGAAGGGCCGCACGCACCTCGGCCTCGCCGAGCGGTGCGAGCGCGAACACGTGGCCCCAGCCGAGGCGCGTGCGCAGGTCTTCGCGTACCGCGAGATCGACCGGCGGCACCCTGCCGGCCGCGACGACGCCGGCGCCGCGCGTCGTCGCGTCGACGAAAAGTGCGAACGCCGCCTGCTGCTGGGCGGCGTCGAGCGCGTGCGCGTCGTCGACGACGAGCCACTCGCGATCGCCGCCTGCGCTCCACGGCGCCGGCGTCGTTGCCGAGAACCACGCCGCTTGCTGGCCGTGCGCCGCGAAGCGCTCGACGAGCGCGTGCAGCAGGTGCGTCTTGCCGCTGCCGGGCGGCCCCCACAGATAGACCGGCGGCGCCCCGGCCGCGAGCCCGAGCAGGTGGGCGATCGCCTCGCGGTTGGCGCCGGGCAGGAAGTTCTCGAAGTTGCGCGCCGGCTCCGCCCCGATCGCGAGCGGGATCTGCTTCATCCTGTGTAAAGGCTGCTCTGCGTGTAGCTTGCCCGCAGCCGGGCCGTTGCAACGGCAATGAGCGCGCTCGCGGGCAGCGCGATCAGCACCCCCACGAAGCCGAACACATGGCCGAAGGCGAACAACGCGAAGATGACGGTCAGCGTGCTCATGCCGATGCGCTGGCCGACCATCTTCGGCGTCAGGAACAGTCCCTCGACGATCTGGCCGATGCCGTAGACGACGAACACCGCGATCGGCCCGTACCAGCCGGTGAACTGGAGGGCGCCGGCGAGCAGTGCCAGGAGCATGCCGATGCCGAAGCCGACGTACGGGACGAAGATCGCCAGGCCGGTGAAGACGCCGACCGGCACCGCCAGCTCGAAGCCGAAAAGGGCCAGGCCGACGCTGTAGAACGCCGCCATCATCAGCATCACGAGCAACTGGCCGCGCAGGTACTGGCCGAGGACGACGTCGCAGTCGTGGACGAACGAGGCGACGCGCGGGCGCAGGCGCGGCGGCACGAGGGCGATCGCGCGCAGCATGTAGAACGGCCAGTCGACGAGCAGGTAGAACAGGACGACCGGGACAAGGATCACGTAGCCGACGACGGTGACGACAATGCTGCCACCGATGCGCGCCGAGACCAGCGCCGCCGCGATCCCCTCGTCCCAGTTGGCAGTGAGGTACTTGAGCAGGAACTCGCGCAGGCTCGCCGGATCGAGCGAGACGTGGACGCCCATTTGCGCCAGCCAGGGCGAGACGACTCGGGTGATGCGCTCCACCAAGACCGGCAGCTGCTCGTTGAGCAGGGGCAGCTCCTTCGACAAGATCGGCACGATCAGCAGCACGAGCGCCGCCAACGCCACCAGCGCCGCGATCTCAACCAGCATCACGGCGATCAGGCGCGGCACACGGCGCGCCGCCAGGTGCTCGACCGCCGGGTGCAACGCGTAGGCGAGAACAGCGCCGATCACGAACGGCGTCAGCACCGGCCCGAGCAGCCAGAGCAGGCCCGCGGCGACGGCCGCGAGCAGCGCCCAGTTGAGGTTGCGCCGCTGCGACGGCGTCAGGCCCATCGCAGGGCCCGGAGAGCAAAGATTCTTGGGCCGGTCAATGCAGGCGCGACGGGTCGCCGTGGCCGAGCTCGATGAGCCGCTCGTTGATGGCGAAGCGATCGCCCGCGTGCGGCACGTGCTCGAGGTAGCTCGACAGGTCGGCGACCGCAGCCTTGATGGCGCCGAGCTGCGCTGCGGCCAGGCCGCGGTCGCGCCGTTCCTCCCAGGCGCCCGGCAGCAGGATGACGAGGCGCTGGGTCACCGCGTGCAGGCGCACCCAGTCGTCGGCGTTGCGGTGGATCTCCTTCAGGTTGCGCAGCATGCGGGCGATGATCTCGCGCGGCGAGGCCGCCTGCAGGAAGAGGGAGAGAGACACCGACGAATTGCCAGGCAGTCCTTCGCGGCGCCGGTACGGAACGAGCAGCGCATCGAGCGCCTCGCGAGACATCGACTGGCCGGTGAAGGGATCGATCACGACCTCGCCCTGAGGCATGCGCAGCTTGACGAGGAAGTGACCGGGGAAGGAAACGCCGCTGGCGTGCAGGCCGATCTGGCCGGCGATCTCCGCGTAGAGGACGGCGAGGGTGATCGGAATGCCGCGCCGGCTCTGCAGCACGAAGTGCAGGTAGCTGTTCCTGGCGTCGTAGTAGTCGTTGACGTTGCCGGCGAAGCCGAGCTCCTGGAAGAAGAAGCGGTTGAGCAGGCGAAGCCGCTGCATGGGCGCGGCGTCGCTGGCGATGCGCAATTTCAGCCGTGCCGCCATCGAATCGACTTCGGCGAGGATGCCCTGGCAGTCGAGCGCGGGGTAGTCGTCCTGGGCGATCGAGAGCGCGGTTTCGGCGACGGAAAGGCTGGCATCGTCGGCGACGAGCGAGGCGAAATACTCGAGCGCGGTGGGCGCATGCAGGCGCAGGGAGCCGGTCATCGGAGAAGTTTAGAGCCTCGTGCGGGCTGCGGCGTGCCCGGCGGCGCGACCCCGGCGGCGTGTGCCTCAAACGCGACGCGAGAAATCGCGCGGCCGCACGCCGGCGGCGAGCAGCACGCCGAAATACACCACGGCCGCCGCGCCGAGGCAGGCGGCGAGCCAGGCAACCCGCAGGGCGTCTTGACCGGCCAGGCCGAGCCAGTCGATGTTCACCGCGGCGACCGCCAGCAGGGCGCTCATCGCCAACGTCGCGAAGACGACCTTGAGGGCGAAGCGGCCCCAGCCGGGCGCCGGCTGGTACCAGCCGCCGCGCTTCAGCCCGACGAAAAGCCAGATGGCGTTGATCAGCGCACCGAGGCTGACCGACAAGGCCAACCCGGCGTGACCGAGAAATGGGACGAAGGCGGCGTTCATGGCCTGGGTCAGCGCCAGGACGATGACCGCGATGGTCACGGGCGTGCGGATGTCCTGGCGCGCATAGAAGCCGGGGGCGAGGATCTTCACGCCGATCAGTCCGACCAGACCGACGCCATAGCCGCGCAGCGCGTAGGCCGTCTTGGCGGCGGCGTGGGCGTCGAAGTTGCCGCGCTGGAACAGGGTCGCCACGAGCGCTTCGGGAAAGACCAGCAGCGCCGCCGCGCACGGCAGCGCCAGCACCGCGGCCATGCGCAGGCCCCAGTCGAGCATGCCCGAGTACGCGGCGGCGTCGCCCCTGCCTTGGGCCGCCGACAGGTGCGGGATGAGCACGGCGCCGAGGGCGACGCCGAGGAGCGAAGTCGGGAACTCCATCAGCCGGTCGGCGTAGAACAGCCACGACACGGCGCCGACGCCCTGATGCGAGGCGATCTGGGTGTTGATCAGGATCGAGAGCTGGGCCACCGAGACGCCGAGCAGCGCCGGTGCCATCTGGCGCAGGATCGTTCGCACCCCGGGGTGGCGCCAGGCCTCGGCGAGCGAGCGCAGGCCCAGGCCGATGCGGGGCAGGACGCCGATTCGCCACAGCGCCGGGATCTGCACCGCGAGCTGGAGCACGCCGCCCAGCATCACACCGGCGGCCAGTGCATGGATGCGTTCGATGCCGGCGCGCGCGAACACCGGAACGAGCAGCCAGACGGCGCCGATCATGGCCAGGTTGAGGAGCACCGGCGTCGCCGCCGGTACGGCGAAGCGCTTCCAGGTGTTGAGGACGCCGGCGGAGAGCGAGACCAGCGAGATGAAGCCGATGTAGGGGAACATCACCCGGGTCATGACGACCGCGTCGTCGAAGCGCTCGAGGCCCGAGGCCATCAGCCAGACGACCACCGGCGCGGCGACGATGCCGACGATGCAGGTGACGACCAGCACCGAGAACAGCACCGTCGCGACGGCGTCGATAAGCTGCCGGGTGGCCGGGTCGCCCTCGGCGCCGCGGCTGCGGGCCAGCGTCGGCACGAAGGCCTGGGTGAAGGCACCCTCGCCGAACAGGCGGCGCAAGAGATTCGGAATGCGGAAGGCGACGTTGAAGGCGTCGAACGAGGCGCCGGCGCCGAATACTGAAGAGATGACGATGTCGCGCATCAGCCCGGTGACGCGCGAGGCCAGCGTGAAGAGTGAAATCGTCGACGCCGCGCGGAGCAGGTTCATGGCAAGGAGGGACCGGGGCAATGCTCGTGGCGAATCTGCCGATGCTATACTCGCGCTCTTTGCCGAAAAAGATCTAGCGTCACATGGCCACCGCCACCAAAGCCAAGAAAAAAACCGTTCGCATCGCCTCCGGGCTGAAGCGCGCGCGTCAGGACATCAAGCTCAACGCCGCCAACACGGCCCTTCGCTCGCGCTTTCGCACCGTCATCAAGAACGTGCAGAAGGCGGTCGACGCCGGCGACAAGGCCAAGGCTGCCGAGCTGTTCAAGGTCGCGCAGCCGATCATCGACTCGGTCGCCGACAAGAACCTCTTCCACAAGAACAAGGCCGCGCGTCACAAGAGTCGCCTGTCGGCCAAGGTCAAGGCGATGGCGAGCGCCGCCTGACCTTTTCCCGGCAAGACGAAGGGCCCGCGCTGCGGGCCCTTTTTTCATGGCGCGTGCAGATCGGGCTTGTCGACCACCACGAGCTCGTTGTCACGCGCGAAATTCATGACGAAGTCCCACGCCATAGGCTCGAGCTCGCGCAGCCTCTCGTCGACGACGACGCCCTTGATGGCGCCGACGAAGCGCGGCACGCAGTAGGGCGAATAGCCGATGAAGGCGGCCGGCCCGCCGAGCGAGCCCTCGGGCCGGAAGCACGACATCGCGCCCGCCAGGCGCTCGGCCCAGTCGCTCGGGCGAAACGTCTTGCCGCCCTTGGTGAGGCCTTGGATGAAGACTTCGCTCGGCTCGGCCACGGAACGGCAAGGAGGGTGAAGGTCGATTGTCGCCGGCACGGGCAATGCGGTGCTGCAATGCAACAAGCGCGCCCGTGCGGAATGACGCGCCTTTAGAATCCGCCCTCCCCCGGCTCCGCGAGCAACGACATGAACGCGCCCGACAGGCATCCCGCCACCGCCCCGGCTGCGACCGACGCCGGCCGCCTCGAGCCGCACGTGATGCCGACCTACGGCCGCCTGCCGATCGCGCTTTCGCACGGCCGCGGTTGCTGGGTCTGGGACACCGAGGGCAAGAAGTACCTCGATGCCCTCGCCGGCATCGCCGTCAACACGCTCGGTCATGCACACCCGAAGCTTGTCGCGGCGCTGAACGACCAGGTTGGCAAGCTCATCCACAGCTCGAATTACTACCTCGTCCCGCTGCAGGAGCAGCTCGCCGCCGAGCTCTGCGAGCTGTCCGGCCTCGACAACGTGTTCTTCTGCAACTCGGGGCTCGAGGCCAACGAGGCGGCGCTCAAGATCGCGCGCAAGTTCGGCCACGACAACGGCGTCGAGCGGCCCGAGATCATCGTCTACGAGGCGGCGTTCCACGGGCGCTCGATCGCGACGCTCTCGGCGACAGGCAACCCCAAGATCCAGGCCGGCTTCGGCCCGCTGGTGGAGGGATTCGTCCGGGTACCGCTCAACGACGTCGCGGCGGTCGAGAAGGTCGCGGCGACGAACCGGAACATCGTCGCCGTCTTCCTCGAGGTGATTCAGGGCGAAGGCGGGATCCGGCCGACGACGGTCGAGTACCTGCAGCAGATCCGGCGCGTCTGCGACGAGCGCGGCTGGCTGCTGATGCTCGACGAGGTTCAGTGCGGCATGGGCCGCACCGGCAAATGGTTCGCGCACCAGTGGGCCGGCATTCGCCCCGACGTGATGCCGCTTGCCAAGGGCCTCGGCTCGGGCGTGCCGATCGGCGCCGTCGTCTGCGGGCCGCGCGCGGCCAGTGTCTTCGGTGTCGGCAATCACGGCACGACATTCGGCGGCAACCCGCTGGCGATGCGCGCCGGCGTCGAGACGCTGAAGATCATGGGAGAAGAGGGCCTGCTCGCCAACGCGGCCGAGGTCGGCGCCATGCTCAAGGCCGCCCTCGAGCGCGAGCTCGGTGGCGTCGCGGGCGTCGTCGAGGTTCGCGGCCAGGGGCTCATGATCGGCATCGAGCTCGATCGGCCGTGCGCCGCCCTGCTCGGGCGTGCCGCCGACGCCGGGCTGATGATCAGCGTCACCGCCGAGCGCGTCGTGCGGCTGCTGCCGGCCCTCGTCCTGCACCGCGACGAGGCGGCGCAGATCGTCGCCATCCTCTGCCCCCTGATCAAGGAATTCCTGCGCGAGCCGGCATGAGCTCGCGCGCACCGGCATGAAACCCGGCATGAGCCTCGGCAAGCACTACCTGCAGTTCAAGGACTTCCGCGCCGAGGAGTACGCCTACCTGTTCGAACGCGCCGCGGTCATCAAGAAGCGCTTCAAGAACTACGAGAAGTACACGCCGCTCGTCGACCGGACCCTGGCGATGATCTTCGAGAAGGCGTCGACCCGGACACGGGTGAGCTTCGAGGCCGGCATGTACCAGATGGGCGGCTCGGTCGTGAACCTGACGACGACCGACAGCCAGCTCGGCCGCGCCGAGCCGGTCGAGGACACGGCGCGGGTGATCAGCCGGATGGTCGACATCGTCATGATCCGCACCTTCGAGCAGGCCAAGCTCGAGGCCTTCGCCGCCAACTCGCGCGTGCCGGTGATCAACGGCCTCACCAACGAATACCACCCGTGCCAGATCCTGGCCGACGTCTTCACCTGCATCGAGCAGCGCGGACCGATCGACGGCAAGGTCGTCGCCTGGGTCGGCGACGGCAACAACATGGCGGCGACCTGGCTGCAGGCCGCCGACGTCCTCGGCTTCACGCTGCATGTGAGCACCCCTGGCGGCTACGAAGTCGACGCCGCCGCCGCCGGCGTCAGGCGCAACGACTGCTTCAAGGTCTTCCGCGATCCGCTCGACGCCTGCCGCCAAGCCGACGTCGTCACGACCGACGTCTGGACCAGCATGGGCTACGAGGACGAGAGCGCCGAGCGCACCAAGGCCTTCGCCGACTGGCGCGTCGACCGCGAGATGATGGCCGCCGCCCATCCCGACGCGC
>JBDSLQ010000070.1:0-8448 GCA_039916285.1 Caldimonas sp. | reverse complement strand
TTCGGGTTCATCTGACGCGAGACGATCACACCTGCCTGGCGATGTTCCAAGCCCTTGCTCTTGCGAGCATCGGTTCAAGGAAATATAAAGTTCACGCGAGCGCAACGGACGAATTCATCATACCGCGAGGCTCGTGACGCGGGCGTGATTTAGAGCAGTTGTCCGTCGACGTTGAGGGTCATGTCGATGCGGCGAACGAGGTCGTCGATATCGACCGGGCCGGCACGATTCGTGCCGTCGTGCGGCGCTGGCACCGGCGCACGCGCCGGCCGTTCGGCGAGGGCGAACGCCAGGTTGAGAGCCGCGAGAACGGCGATGCGCTCGCGGGCCTTCACCTTTCCGCCGTCGCGGATCGCGCTCATCTCGCGATCGACATCGGCGACCGCTTCGAGGAGCGAGCTTTCGCCACCGTCCGGGCATCCGAGGATGTAGCTCTGGCCGAGGATCGTGACTTCGACCTGCTTCACCCGACGCTCCGCAGCGGTGCACCTTCGTTGCCGTCGACCACGGTGCCGTCGGTCGCCACAACGGGCTCGCGCGGCAAACGTTGCAGCAAGCCGTCGATTCGGCTGCGCGCGGCGTTCAGGCGCGAGCGCAGGTTGTCGCGTTCGTTGGTGAGCGCGCCGAGCTGCGTTGCCAGGAGAGCGTTGGTGCGCTGCAGCTCCTCGTGTCGAAGAAGCAGGCGCTCGACCCGGTCTGCAAGTTCCTCGGTCGTGGCCATGACGCTCCGGCGGGGGAAAAGAAGAGGTGGCGAATTGTAGGGGCCGCCTCGGCGCCGATTCGGCCTGCTTAGAATCAACGCGTTGGTGCCCGTGAAGGTGTTCATGCCTTCACAGTTAAACGGGAAGCGAGCGCCGCGACCGGTCGAGTTCGACCGGTGCGACGAAACCGCGCTGCCCCCGCAACGGTACGGCGGACGACGAGGCCCCTTGGGGCTGCGTCAGCGTCGGCGCACACACCACTGGAGGCACGAGCCTTCGGGAAGGTCGCCGACGTCGCTCCGCCAGCCCGGATACCGGCCAGCAAGCGGGCCGAGCCTCGTGCTCGGCCCATGTCGCGTGCGACCGCGGGGAAGCGGCTGCCTGCCTCTTGCGGGAACTCCCACCATGATCTGCCATCTCGAGGCGCCGCGCCCTCCGCGGCAACGCCCTGGGCGCATCGCGCGCGTCCTTCGTCTCTGTCTCCTGACTTCTCTTGCGACGGCGCTGGATGGCGCCGCCGGCGCCGACAGCTCGCTCGCGCCTGTCGTCGTCACCGCCACGCGCGAGCCCGAGGCGATCGGCCGAAGCTCGGCCGATGTCGTCGTCATCGACGCCGATGCCATCCGCCGCACGATGGCCGATTCGGTCGAGGACCTGATTCGCCGCAGCGCCGGCGTGCAGGTCGTGCGCACCGGCGGCCCGGGCCAGAACGCGGGATTCTTCGTTCGCGGCGCGAGCACCAACAGCACTGTCGTTCTCGTCGACGGCGTTCGCGTCGGCTCGGCGACGCTCGGCCAGGCCGAGTTTGAAGCGCTCAGCCTCGCGCAGATCGAGCGCATCGAGATCCTGCGCGGGCCGGCGTCCAGCCTGTACGGCGCCGATGCGGTCGGCGGCGTCGTGCAGATCTTCACGCGCCGCGGCGAGGGTGCGCCGCGCTGGAATGCGAGCGCCGAGGTCGGCGGCTACCGCTCGTACCGCGGTGATGTCGGCGGGAGCGGCAGCATCGGCGCGTGGGACTACGCGCTGTCGCTCGGCCATGACCAGAGCCGCGGCGTCTCGGCGGTCGCGCCCGGCGACCTGTTCGGCCTCTTCAATCCCGACCGCGACGGGTATAGGCGCGACTCGGGAACGCTGCAGATCGGCTACTCGCCTGCGGCAGGGCATCGCCTCGCCGTGCGCTTGCTGGAGACCCGGCTGAACGCGCAATACGACGCCACCGAGCCGCCGACGTATGCCGACCCCTCGCCCGACTTCCGCAACCGTCTGACGACGCGACTCGCCTCGCTCGACTATCGCGGCAAGCCGGCGAGCTCGTGGGCGACGACGCTGCAGGCGTCGCGTGCCGTCGACGACCTGAAGAGCGGCGGCCTCGTGCAGAGCCGCTTCGTCACGCGACGCGAGCAGGCGACGTGGCAGAACGCGTTCGCGTTCGGTGCCGAGCAGCAGCTCATGTTGGCCTACGAGCACGTCGACGAGCGCGCCGGCACCGACTACGCAAGCGAGCTCTCGCGTCGCAACGACGCCGGCGTGGTCGGCTACTCTGGCACGTTCGGCGTCAACTCCCTGCAGGCGGACTTGCGCCGCGACAACAACTCGGCTTACGGCGGCAACACGACCGGCCGTCTCGGCTACGCGATCGCGGTCGGGGGAGGCGTCAAGTTGCGCGCGCTGGCCGGAACGACCTTTCGCGCACCGACCTTCAACGATCTCGCCTACCCCGGTTTCGGCGTACCGGGCCTCCGGCCCGAGCGCGGCCGCAGCGTCGAGGCAGGCGCGAGCTGGCAGGGCGACGTGGCGAGCGTGTCGGCGACGGTCTATCGCAACCGCGTCCGCGACCTGATCGGCTACCAGCCCGACCGTACCTACTGTCCGCCGGATCCTGCCTACGACTTCGGTTGCGCGGCCAACACCCGGCGCGCTCGCCTGCAAGGCGCGACGATCGCGGCCACCGGACGCTGGCGCCAGCTCGACGTTCGCGCCAACGTCGACTTCCTCGACGCCACCGACGTCGAGAGCGGCGAGCGGCTGCCGCGCCGCGCCGCACATCAGGAACGCGTCGCCGCGGACTACGTTTCCGGCACATGGCGCGTCGGCGCGTCGATGCTCTTCGTCGGTTCGCGGCCCGACAGCGGCGTCGTGCTCGGCGGCTACGGCATCCTCGACCTGCGGGTCGCCTGGCGGCCGCGGCGCGAATGGCAAGTCGAAGCGCGGCTCGCCAACGCGCTCGATCGCACCGTCGAGCCCGTGCGCGACTACCGCGGCCTGGGCCGCCAGGCCTGGATCGGCGTTCGCTACGAGTCGGCCGGCCTGTGATCGGCACGACCCGCGCGTCGGCAAGGGTCCGAGCTCCATGACCCGCGTGCCCGTGATCCTGCTCGCCATCGTCGCGGCCGTGCTCGCCTGTGTCTTCGGCGTCCTCGCCGGCTCGTCGGGATTTGGCGTCGCGTCGACCGACATCATGGCGTCGATCCGCGTGCCGCGCGTGCTCGCCGGCTTCGGCGCCGGCGCCGCGCTCGCCGTCTCGGGTGCGCTGATGCAACTGCTGACGCGCAATGCGCTCGCCGATCCCTACGTGCTGGGTGTGGCGGGCGGTGCCGCAGTCGGCGCGCTCGGCGCGATGCTGGCGGCCGCCGCGATGGGCATGCAGCTTTCCGAATGGGGCGTCGCCGGCGGCGCCGCGGTCGGTGCTGCCGCGGCGTCGGCACTGCTGTTCGGCCTGCTCTGGCGGCGCCTCGCGAGCACGGCGACGTCGGCGGGCGGCGACGGCGCTGCCGCGCTGTTGCTGGTCGGCGTGATGATCGGCTCGGGCTGCTCGGCGCTGGTCTCGCTCATCCTGACGCTTGCCGACGAGGGCCAGTTGCGCGGCATGGTGTTCTGGCTCCTCGGCGACCTCAACGGCGCGATCCATTGGGAGATCGTCTGGCTCGCCCTGGCGCTCGCGCTCGCCGCCGTCTGGCCGAGCGCGCGCGAGCTCGACTGGCTGGCGCGCGGCGACGCGTGGGCGGCGACGCTGGGGGTTCCGGTGGGACGCCGGCGCCGGACCGTTCTCCTCGCGGCGGCGCTCGCCACCGGCGCGGCGGTCGCGACGGCCGGTGCGATCGGCTTCGTCGGCCTCGTGGTCCCGCACGCGCTGCGCCGGCTCGGCGTTCGCGCCGCGCCGCTCCTGCTGCCGGCGAGCGCGATCGCGGGGGGCGCGTTCGTCGTTGCCGTCGACGCGGTCGCGCGGACGATCGTTTCGCCGCTGCAGTTGCCGGTCGGCGTGCTCGCCGCCGCGATCGGCGTGCCGACCTTCATCGCGATGCTGCTGGCGCGGCCGGCGCGCGCCCGATGAAGGAAGTCGGCGCACCGATGCTCGAAGCGACGGCGCTGTCGCTCCATGCCGGCGGCGCGACCCGCAACCGTCTTCTCTTCGCGGAGCTCGACATCCGCGTCGCCGCCGGCGAGCGCTGGGTGATCGTCGGGCCGAACGGCGCCGGCAAGTCGTCGTTGCTCGCTGCGCTCGCAGGCGTCTTCCCGATCGCCGCCGGATCGCTGCGGATCGAGGGCATCGAGCTCGCCGCCTGGGCGCCGTCGGCGCTGGCCGAGCGCCGCGCCTGGAGCCCGCAGTTCTGGTCCGATCCCTTTCCGGCGACGGTGCGCGAGACGGCGGCGCTCGCCCATCGACGCGATGCCGGCTGGCGTGCCGCCCTCGATGATCGCGGCGATCCCGAGGTCGATCGCGTACTCGCGCGCCTGCTGCTCGACGAGCTCGCCGACAGCGACGTGCAGACCCTCTCCGGTGGCGAACGCCAGCGCGTCGCGCTCGCGACGGCGCTGCTCCAGGACGCGCCGCTGCTCCTGCTCGACGAGCCCGCCTCGCACCTCGACCTCGCGCACGAGCGCCTGCTCGTGGCGCTGTTGCTCGCTCATGCCGGCGGCGGCGGCGCGGTCGTCGCGAGCCTGCACGACCTCGACCTCGCCTGGGATCTCGCCAGCCATGTCGTCCTCATCGACGGGCGCGGTGGCGTCGTCGCCGGCCGGCGCGACGAGGTGCTCGTCGCCGCCCGACTCGGCGCCGTGTTCGGCGTCGCCCTCCACGCCATCGATCTCGGCGGCGCGCGCCGTTTCGTCGTCGCTCCCGACGCCGCTGCGGGAGGCGTTCGATGAACGCCGCGTTGTCACGAAGGTCGCGCCGCGCCGCACTCGCGGCTGCCGTCGTCGCGTCGCTCCTCGCCTTCGCCGATGCGCACGCGCTCACCGTCGTCGACGACGCCGGCCGCTCGCTGGTCTTCGACCGGCCGCCGCAGCGCGTCGTCACGCTGGCGCCGAGCCTGGTCGAGCTCGTTTTCGCCGCCGGCGGCGGCTCGTCGCTGGTCGGCACCTCGGCGCTCAGCGACCACCCGCAGGAAGCGCGCGCGATCCCGCGCGTCGGCGACGCCGGCCGTCTCGACGTCGAGCGCGTCGTCGCGCTGCGTCCGGACCTGGTCCTCATCTGGCAGCGCGGCAACACCAGCCGCGAGCTCGAGCAACTCGAGGCCGCCGGCATCCGCCTGTTCCAGCTCGAGCCGCGCCGGCTCGACGACGTCGCGCGCGCGATCGAGAGGCTCGGCGTGCTGCTCGGTCACGAGGTCGAGGCGAACCGGCGCGCGAGCGAGATGCGGGCCGCGCTGCAGCGGCTGCGCAGCGCGCACGCGACCGTAGCGCCGGTGCAGGTGTTCTATCAGGTGTGGCGGCAGCCGCTCATGACGATCAACGGCAAGCAGATCATCGACGACATCCTCACCCTCTGCGGCGGCCGCAACGTCTTCGCCAACCTGACGCCGCTGGTGCCGATCATTTCGACGGAGGCAGTCGTCGGCGTCGATCCGGAAGCAATCCTGACCGCGAGCGAGACGTCGAATCCGGCTCCCTGGCAACGCGATCCTGCCAACAAGAGCTTCGCGGCCTGGCATCGCCACGGCAGCATGACCGCAGTGCGACGGTCCTGGCTCTACACGCTCAACGGCGACATCATCAGCCGCCAGGGGCCGCGGATCGTCGACGGCGCGGCGGCGGTCTGTGCCGTCCTCGACCAGGTGCGCGCCGAGCGCGCGGCCCGCTGACCGGCATCGAGCGTCAGGCGCCGGCCGGCACAGGCTGGGCCGCGCGCTTCAGTACTGGCGGTGCCGAGTCGCACCAACGGACGACGGCGCATACCTCGCACAGCGGCCGCTTCGCCTGGCAGACGTAGCGTCCGTGCAGGATCAGCCAGTGGTGGGCATTCGGCAGGAACGCTTCCGGCACGCGCTCGAGCAGGCGCAGTTCGACCTCGATCGGCGTCCGGCCGACCGCGAGGCCGGTGCGGTTCGCGACCCGGAAGACGTGCGTGTCGACCGCCAGCGTCGGGTCGCCGAAGGCGTTGTTGAGGACGACGTTGGCGGTCTTGCGGCCGACGCCGGGAAGCGCCTCGAGCGCCTCGCGCGTCTTCGGCACCTGGCCGCCGTGCTCCTCGACGAGAAGGCGGCAGGTCGCGAGCAGGTTCTTCGCCTTGGTGCGGAAAAGGCCGATCGTGCGAATCGCTTCCTCGAGCGCGGGCAGGCCCAGGGCGAGCATCTTCGCGGGCGTCGGCGCGCGCGCGAACAGGGCGCGGGTCGCCTTGTTGACACCGCGATCGGTCGCCTGCGCCGACAACAGCACGGCGGCGATGAGCTCGAAGACGCTCGTGTAGTCGAGCTCGGTCGAAGGCTCGGGGTTGGCTTCGCGCAGCGTCGCGAAGAAAGGCTCGATGTCGGCGCGTTTCACCGATCGTTTCTGCGCCGCTCGAGATGGGGCGTTGCCGGCGTCACCTCGGCGGCGCGCGCTTCGCGGGCGCGCGCCAGCGCGGCGGCGATCGTCTCCTGGCGCGCCGGCGCCGGGCCCCGGGTGTCGGTATCAGTGCTCGCCGCCGAGCGCGCAGCGTGGCGCGCGTAGCGGTGTCGCGCCTGCTCGGCATCCGTCGGATTCCACGCGGCCCAGCCGGTTCGGTCGCCGCTCGCGCCGAACATGGCGATGCAGTCGACCGGGCATACAGGCACGCACAGCTCGCAGCCGGTGCAGAGATCGTCGATGACGACATGCATGTGCTTGGGGGCGCCGACGATGGCGTCGACCGGACAAGCCTTCAGGCACAAGGCGCAGCCGATGCACCACGACTCGTCGATGCGGGCCAGCGCGCGCGGCGCTTCCGTGCCGCATCCGGCGTCCAGGGGGAGGGCGCCCTTGCCGGTCAGGCTCGCCAGGCGGTCGATGCCCTCGGCGCCGCCTGGCGGGCAGCGATTGACCTCTGCGCCATCATCGACGATCGCCCGCGCGTAGCCGGCGCAATCGTCGTAGCCGCAGCGGCGGCATTGCGTCTGCGGCAGCAGCTCGAGCACCGCGGCAACGGACGGGCCGGCCATCAAGACGCTCAGGCGCTGACGACGCGGCGCTTGCTGCGCGCCGGCTTGTTCTTCTTGGCGGCTCTTTCCGCGGGTCCCTGATGCGCGGCGATGAAGTCGCGCACCCTCGGGTAGACCTTCTCGCGCCAACGCCGGCCCGAAAAGATGCCGTAGTGACCGGCGCCGATGACGTCATAGTGAAAGCGCCGGTTCGCCGGAACGCCCGTGCACAGGCCGTGCGCGGCCTTGGTCTGGCCGGCGCCCGAGATGTCGTCGAGCTCGCCTTCGATGGTCAGCAACGCGGTCGTGCGGATGTCGTCGGGCCGGACCGGCTGGTTCTTGATCGACCAGGTGCCGTTGACCAGCGCGAAGTCCTGGAACACGGTCTTGATCGTGTCGAGGTAGTACTCGGCCGGCATGTCGAGGACGGCGTTGTACTCGTCGTAGAAGTCGCGATGGAACTCGGCTTTGTCGCCGTCGCCGCGGACGAGGTCGAGGAAGTGGTCGTAGTGCGATTTCAGGTGCCGGTCCGGGTTCATGGCGATGAAGCCGGCGTGCTGAAGGAAGCCCGGGTAGACGCGTCGGCCGGCACCCGGATAGTTCACCGGCACGCGGTGGATGACGTTGTTCTCGAACCAGGACAGGCTCTTGTTGGTGGCCAGGTTGTTGACCGAGGTCGGACTCTTCCTCGCGTCGATCGGACCGCCCATCATGGTCATGGTGCGCGGCGTCTCCTCGCCGGCGCTCGCCATCAGCGAGATCGCCGCCAGCACCGGCACGGTCGGCTGGCAGACCGAGATCACGTTGACCTCGGGGCCGATCGAGCGGATGAACTCCTGCACGTAGGCGACGTAGTCGTCGAGGTGGAACGGGCCGACGGACTCGGGCACCATGCGCGCGTCGGTCCAGTCGGTGAGGAAGACCTTGTGGCCCTTCAGCAGCTCGCGGACCGTCTCGCGCAACAGCGTCGAGTGGTGGCCCGAGAGCGGCGCGATGACCAGCACCGTCGGTTGCTTCTTGAGGCGCTGCAGCGTCGGCAGGTCGTCGGTGAAGCGCTTGAAGCGGAGCAGGCGGCAGAACGGCTTTTCGATCGCCACCCGCTCGTGAACGGCGATAGAGGTGCCTTCGACGTCGATCGAGCGGATGTCGAACTGCGGCTTCTCGTAGTCCTTGGCGAGCCGGTGCATCAGCTCGAGCCCCGCCGACACCCGGTGCGCATTCGGCGTGTGAGCGAACAGAGACAGCGGGTGGTTGTAGAGCTTGGACGAAGCGCTCGCGAATTCCGAGAACGGGCTCAGCAGCGCGCGCTGCGCCTCGTACCACTCGTAGAGCATCATGCCGCCACCTTTTCGCTGACCTGTGCGATCGCCGAG